>DATHUN010000099.1:0-4529 GCA_035462205.1 Anaerolineales bacterium | reverse complement strand
TGTCAGCCAGGGGCAATCCCGGGTTACGCAGGACGCGCGCTTCGTCATCCTGATAGTCCAGGTCGCCAAAGGTAAATACGTAGACTTCGTGTCCTTCGCGCTCCAGGGCGCGCTTGTTCAAGTCAATATAATTTGTGATGCCGCTGATATACGGCTTGTACGTGTCCACCATCATTCCGATGCGCATAAATCAATCGTACAGGCAAGGGGACGAAGCGTCAAGATGGTAGAATCGCTTTTACAGGAGTGACTTTGGTCAAATTGATTTTGCGTACTAAGGAATATGAAGTGAAACCGGGCATGACCTTACTTTCGGCGCTGGAGAAGATCAACGTAGTTCCCGAGTCGGTGATCGCCACGCGCGATGGCGAAATGATTCTGGACGATGAGATTTTAAAGGATGGGGAAGTGATCAAGCTGATCGCGGTGATTTCCGGAGGCTAACATCATTGCGAGGAGCGTTCGATGCGACGAAGCAATGACAGGTGGTTACTATGAAATGTAAAAAATGCGGAGCAAAAGCTTCGGTGAATATGCGCCAGCATAAACTGGCACTGTGCAAGGAACATTATCTGGAGTGGGTTCCCGAACAAACCGAGCGCTTTATAAAAAAATATGGAATGTTCACATACCACGAAAAAATTCTTGTCGCCGTGTCGGGTGGCAAGGACTCCCTATCGTTGTGGGATATCCTTATTCGCCTTGGCTACCAGGCGGATGGTCTCTACCTTGGTCTGGGAATCGATGGCGGGATCAATTACTCGCACGAGTCGCAGCGCTTTACACAGAAGTTTGCCGACGAGCGTAATCTCCAGCTCCATGTGGTGGATATCGAGAAAGAGTACGGACAACCGATTCCGGTGCTCTCGGAAATCTCACACCGTGGGCATGGCAAGCCGTGCGCGGTGTGCGGACTAACCAAACGGCACGAGATGAACCGCATCGCCCGAGACCTTGGGTACGATGTACTGGCGACGGGCCACAACCTCGACGACGAGGCGGCCGTACTCTTTGGCAACACGCTCTCATGGTCGAGTGAATATCTTCTTCGGCAGGGACCGGTCCTCGCTGCCTCGGACGGGTTAGCGCGTAAGGTCAAGCCATTGTGCCGTTTCTACGAACGTGAGATGACCGCCTACTGTCTGCTGCGCGGTATCGAGTACATTTATGAAGAATGTCCGTTTGCCGAAGGCTCACAGTCCATCTATTACAAGGAACTGCTCAACCAGCTCGAGACGACCCGTCCTGGTGCCAAGCTGACGTTTTATCTGCGCTTCCTCGAAGCGCGCAAACGCGGTGACTTGTTCATTAGCGAAAATCCAGGGCGCGCTCTTCTGCATAATTGTCCAAAATGCGGACAGCCCACCTCCACCGATGATCTCTGCTCGTTTTGCCGGATGATGGAAAAGGTGAGCTCGACTTCTATCAGCTAGGAGTTAACTTTGGAGGGGGATTAAAATTCTTTCTTAGAATATCTGTGCTAAAATCAGATCGATCCCGCTTTTTGCCACATATTTGATGAGTCAAGTTTCTCGTGAGTGGAGCCGTGATGGTAGTTTCCATTGACAATGCTGAACATTATGTTTGGGGAGAAGTTTGCGATGGCTGGCACCTGCTTCAGCGCGATGAACTAAGCGTCATCCAGGAGCGCGTCCCGGCCGGAGGTGCGGAAGTAATGCATTATCACACCCAGGCGCGCCAGTTTTTTTATATTGTGGAGGGCACAGGGACCATGGTGTTTGCAGATCGGACCATAATTTTGACCAAGGGGCAGGGTATCGAGATCGCACCTCTCGAAACGCATCAGTTCAAAAACCAATCCAATCAAGATGTGCATTTCCTTGTGATTTCCATCCCGCCGAGCAAAGGTGACCGCGTCAATCTATGAATCCAATTTTGATTTCTCAACAAACGGCACGACGATTTGTACTGGGTAAACAAGGATTATGGCCCGGCCGGCGCTGGAAGGGAAAGAGGGGAACGGCACAGGCAATCTGCGCCTGCGAAGCCGTGCAGCTTGACCCATTAAATATTTTTGCGCGCAGCCAGGACATCGTTTTGCATAGCCGCGTTTTGGATTACAAGCCAGACTATCTATACCAGCTTGCCTATCAGGATCGGGAGTTCTTCGATTATGGCGGCTGGCTGGCAATGTACCCAATGTCTGAGCTGCCGTACTGGCGTGTGCATATGGAACGGCGCAGGCATCATAAGCGCGTCGAAAATTTTGTGTTATCGAATCCGGATTTGTTCGAGCAGGTGCGGGCGGAACTAAGATCGCGTGGTCCGTTAGGGAATCGCAATTTTAAGGGGAATGCAGTGGGTTGGAACTACAGGGGCCGCAAGGATACGTCGCTGGCATTGTTCGACATGTGGCTCACCGGGGAGCTGATGATTCATCACCGCGAGGGATTCGAACGTGTCTACGATTTTCGGGAGAATATTGCTCCCAAGCAGTTTGACTACATTGTCCCCGATAAGCAAGCAGAGGATTTCTTTATCCGCAAGAATATTTCTTTTCTAGGATTATTCCGTGAAGCGGTTCTCCGCTCTGCAATGCAGAGCGATATGCAGCAGGGATATTCGCGTGCGGAGGCGAGTGCACTCATCCGAATATGGATCGAATCGGGTAAGGCGAGTGAGGTCAAAATCGAGGGTGGGCGCGATGCCTATCTCGTTTTAGCGGAAGACCTGCCCATCCTGCAATCGCTGGAAAACGGGAAAACGCCCAAAGGATGGAACCCAAAAGAAACGACCACGCTGGAGGAAGTGACATTTCTTTCACCGCTGGATATCGTCAGCGCGCGGGGGCGGGCGAAGAAGCTGTTCAACTTTGAATATATATGGGAAGTGTATACGCCTGTACACAAGCGTCGCTGGGGCTATTACGTGCTGCCGATCCTGTATGGGGACAAATTGGTGGCGCGGCTGGATCCTAAACTGGACCGAAAGACGATGCTGTTGGAGATTAAAGGTTTCTGGCAGGAGAAGGATGCTCCTCTTCAAAATGTCGAATTTGCCAATGCCTTAGCGCAAGGGCTGCTGCGCTTTGCAAGGTTTGTTGAGGCAAAGCAGGTCGAACTTGCAGCCGTCCAGCCCGCAAAATTAAGAAAGCATCTTGAAAAACTTCTTAAGGCGGAATTGAAATAACTAGAGTTTGAACAGGTTGGCAATCAAACCGATCACGAGCACCGTGATCGTGGCTGCGACGATAGCGCCGCAGCCCCAGCCGGTGGAGACGCGCCAACCCTGCCCGCGGGTGATTCCCGGTTCCAGTGTGCGCACGTGACGGACGATCAGCCATCCCGCGAACAGACCTGTGAAAAACCAAGCCACAATCACCAGCAGAAAGAACACCACAATGATCAGGGTAAAGGTGCCGAGATTTTCCGCGGAGACATTCTGAAAAGCCTGCCTCAAACACGGGGTAATGGGCTCACCCTGGCAATTTAGCTGTGAATACTTCGTGCTAATGACTCCGACGATCAGCATGATTACGGTGATAACGCCGGAGATCAACATCCCCAGGGGACCGCTGATGGCCCAGATGCGAATCGTAGGCGACATGTGTTTCCAAAAAATACTGGGCGCATACGGACGCAACGCAAGCATGCTCAACAACCCGGCGAGCAGTCCACCGGTAAATCCTCCGAGCATTCCGCTCAAGCTTACCGTCAAGAAATTGAGAATGTCTTCCCCGCCCGCTTTACTCTGAAGTGCGATAAAAGTAAAAAGAAAGATAAACGTCGCGGCCCAGAAGATGAGCCATCCCAGCCCCCAGGCGAGTGCCCAGCTCAATGCTTTCCGAAACACTACACTCCAGCCTATACGTGTCGGTTCGCGGAGAAACGGTCGATCATTGGCTGCCGTGCTAATCACTCCTGCCGCGACCAAGCCATCCACCAGGGTATGGAAATTGTCGGTATAGCTGCCTGAGCGTAAATCGATGGTTTGGACGTCTCTTACCAAGGAAGCAAATTCGTCTGTCCATTTTGCCGGGCGATAGATGACAGGAAAGATGGGCTTGCCGAGCTGCTTTGCCATCTCCAGTTCTTCACGCACATATTTGGAGGTCATGGCATCGGGCGATAGCACCAGGATGAAGGCCTTGCACTCCTGAATTCCCTCCATGATCTCATCGTGCCATTTTTGCCCAGGCTGAATTGTGGAACGGTCAAACCACACAAAAGCGACATGGGCGTTCAGATCCGAGGCGAAGCGCGACACAAACTCCTGGTCACGACGTGAGTATGAGATAAATATATCTTTAGCCATGCTGCTCATCAAAATGATAGCTTCATTATAGTTGCCCGGATGAATTTATGATGAGTCAAAAACCTCCGAGGAACCGTATGCCTCGGAGGTTTTTGACGACATGGGGGTGCTGCTTACTTCAATGAAACGAACACGTAGTACGTCTTGCCATCATCCAGCTTCACACCGATCAGCCAGGTGGTACGGGCGGATAGTCTCTTCGTGTTCCAATCATATTCATACAGGCTTGGACTTCTCTTCCACGTATAGTTTGC
>DATHUN010000098.1:0-3236 GCA_035462205.1 Anaerolineales bacterium | reverse complement strand
AAGATCACCGGGGCGGTATCCGTCGGGAGAACGACATATGTATGTTAATTGCACATCCAGCCTGGGAATCCCAGGCTTTTTTGCGCATCGGGGCTCCGTACTGAATTCACAAATGATTCGTACTGGTAGATGGAAGATTTCCCGTCTTGAAGGAGTAGATATGAGCTTATACATCTTCGATAAAGACGGCACACTGCTGCGCAAGATACGCAGTCGCTTTGTGTTTCGCCGTTCGGCGCTCAAGCCGGAGGAACAGATCTTACGTAAAGGCGTATTTGAAAAGCTTGCTACGCTTCGTGCCGAGGGGCATAAAATAGCCATTGCCACCAATCAACCTGCAGTAGCTTTCGGCTTCCTCACGTTGGAAGAAGCAGAAGAATTGGTGAAAAACTGCGCCGCGAAATTGGGTGGTATCGATGCCTGGCGTCTCAGTCCCTATCATCCTAAAGCAAAGGCACGCCGCGATGGAAAGGTCAACCTGTACGCCCGCGATGATCCAACGCACAAACCACATCCCGGTATGATCCTGCAGATTATGGAAGAATTAGGTTACCCTCCCAACGACACGATTGTGGCTGGCGACAAAAAAGCAGATAAGAAGTGCGCCAAGAATGCTAAAGTTAAGTTTATTGATGGAAAGAAGTTCTTCAAATATAAATGAATAATCGGTGCGAAAAGACCATCTTGCAGTAGTCTCTTCGTGCCAAGTATGTATACGTTCCTAGCCTGATCAGGGAGCTACTCCCGCATCTGAGTCCATGGAAAGATAATTTCGGGCAAATAAGTGCCGGGGTAAATCATGATCGACATGGCAGGCAACAACCTTGCCATCCTGCATGACAAACTGCAAATGTTTCTTATCTGCGAGGATCCGCAGGTCATCCAGAGGATTGGAATCGACCACTATAAAATCGGCGACCTTGCCAGTTTCGAGCGTCCCCATCCACGCATCCCAACCGAGCGCGCGCGCCGCGTTCCCTGTCGCTGCAACAATCGCATCCATGGCGGATAAGCCTGCATGCTGCATCCAATACACTTCCAGCCCATTTTCACCATGGTAATTTAACGGTGTACCGACATCAGAACCCATCGCAATGGGCACACCGGCGTCATAAGCCATCTTCAAACTTCGCTCAGCATTCTCCTGTAAAATATTGTTCTTGGCCCGGATCCATGCAGGAACCTTTCCATCGTTGGCCAGGATGATGTCCCAGCCCACCTTGAGAGTCGGCACCAGGAAAATTCCATGCTCGGCCATAAATTGGATAGCTTGCGGATGCTGATATAAAAATGTTCCGTGCTCAATGCTGCTCACCCCGGCTTGCAGCGCCTTCCAGATGCCATCCGCTCCGTGGGCGTGCGCGGCAACACGACGACCAAATTTCGCAGCCTCCTGCACCAGGGCTTGGATTTCATCCTCATTGAAATGGGTTGCTCCTGGCACACCACTTTCCACAAGCACCGCGCCAGTCACACCGATCTTGATGAGGTCGGCTCCATGCTTGACCTGCTCTCGCACCGCCCTGCGGATGCCATTGACGCCATCCGCCACACGATACATCCCTTCGTAGTAGTCTGCGCCCGCTTCAGTAATCGAAATAAACCGCCCTGCCAGACACATTCGTGGACCTGCGAACTCCCCGCGTCGAATCCAATCCCGCACCACAAATTCAAGCTCATTCCAACCACCGAGATCGCGCACAGTCGTAATCCCGGCTGCGAGATTTTTCTGGGCGTTGCTTAGAATCTTCAAAGCCATTGCGCCGTCTTGCGCACGGAAATGGCTGTCTGCTTCCCCCGATCCGGAAAGATGTACATGCGCGTCGATCAATCCCGGCAGGACAAATTGTCCGTGCAAATCCAACGCGACAGCTTCTGCTCCACCCGTCCAGCCTGAGGAGGAACCCGCATAGAGGATCTTTCCCTCACGGACGGCAAGGACGGCGTTTGCCTGCGGCGCGCCTCCTGTGCCATCAATAAGCGTTATGTTCCTTAGAAGAATATCCATTGGAAGACCACCAATTCGTAACACCTTTCTACAGTGATTTCGCCGAAGTACCAGAAAGAGCCGTGGAGTTTATGCGATCAGAACCACCGTATAAATAAGAGAGGGTATCCAGACAAGCCAGAGAGGATAAGCCGTCTGGGCATGATAATCACGCGGCAGCTGTAACAGATGCTTCATAGGAATTGGAACGCATTCACAATTTTCTTAGTCATGGTATTTCCTGATCACTTAGCATACCGTTTCAATTTCTTCAGCACTGCACGCAAGTCGCGCTTCCCACGTTGCACTGTGTCAGCATCGTCATGACGGCTGGCCCACGCCATCGCCGTCCCCATGTGCATGGCTTCATACACCGCTCGTCGAAAGTCTGCATCGAAGGTTTGTTCAGATTGTCCATAGGCTTGCCAGAAGCGAGCATGACCGGGGTGTTTTTCCGAAACTGACGTTGCAAGCACAAACATCGTCCAATCCGCAAGCGGGTCTCCCCACCAGGCGCGGTCGGCATCCAAAATTCCCGTGATCGTTGGACCATCCGATTTCTGCGAGACCAGAATGTTGAATAACCACAAATCTCCATGCAAGAGGCGCGGCTGCGTAATCCTATCCAGAAGGCGTGTCTGGTCTCGCACGATCGCTAACACCGTTTCAAGATCCCTGACGTCCAGCTGCTCATCCATCATCGCCAGATGGGCGCACTCCAAATGGTAAAGGACGCTCTCGCTCCACGTCGAAAATTCGGGTGCAGGGTATGGCCCGCCAAATCTTGTCCCAACGGTATTATGAATGGTCTTCGTGATATTGCCAAATTGTTCCCAGAGTCGCAGTTCTTCATCGGGCGTAAATCGGCCGCCGGTCTGATCCCAGCGCTCGCCGGGCAGATAGGTTTGAAAGATGTAATCGCGATCGATTAGCTGATGTGTGAAATCGGCAAGTAGCATACGAGGCATCAGGGATGCGATGGCAGCAAAGAATGGCTGGATCTGCACTTCGCGCCGCATGAGCCAACGCTCATTCCACAGTAGATCAGAGTCTGGCGGCGGCGCGATCCGCAAAATCACTTGTTGGTTGTCCAGGTTGATCAGGAACGTCGTGTTGAATGTCCCTCCTCCGAGTTCACGCGCAGAAGTGATATCCACAGAGGAGCCAAATGCACGCTCACATATGCGGACAATTTGATCCACGGTCGGGGGAAGCGGTGTGCCGTCAGGACGTTGCGGTAGGGGAAGAA
>DATHUN010000097.1:0-7672 GCA_035462205.1 Anaerolineales bacterium | reverse complement strand
GGATGCGGTCGCGCAATTCCGTCTTATGTGCCTCCTGGATTGCTGTCTGCACCTTGGCGAAATCGACACCCTGATCCGTGGCGATCTGCTCGAGCGTCTTGCCACTCTGCAGCGCCGTGGACAACTCATCGGTGGTCATGTTGAGGGCCTGCGCCGCAGCTTCTATCTCTGGCTGACCCAACCGGAAACCGTGTCCATCGCCCGGACCGCGCCCATTCTGGACCGGTGCAGCCGGGGTGGGAGTCTGTGCGAACACACCGGTTGCACCCACAACACCGACGATCAACAGAGCAGCCATTAACCCTGCGATGACAACTAGCATTTTATTTTTCATGTTTCACTCCTTAGTTGATGTGGTTGGAATTCATCCAACCTGCCTACATCTTATTTGAAAGGTGTTATGTGGCTGTGAAACCCTTGTGTGGAAATTATGGGGATACCTTTTGTGGGGACGAGCAACTGCTCGTCCTTACAGGGTTTGTAAAACAAAAACATCCTCTTTTCCTGAGGATGTTTCAGCAAATTCTCTCGCCAGAGTATAATGCGAGCGGAGCAAAGCCGAACGAAGTCGAACGAAGTGAGTGCCGAAGGAGGGAATCGAACCCTCATTCCCGGAGGGAACACGATTTTGAGTCGTGCGCGTCTGCCTATTCCGCCACTTCGGCTAGTTTGTTGCAGATCCCGCCCAGCGGGGCGCCCCAAAGTATACCACTCAAAACCCGTAGCGCAAGATGATATCTGGCGCTATGCAAAAGGACAACATGAAACTCGGAATCATCGGATTACCTCAATCAGGCAAGACTACCATCTTCAATGCGCTGACACGCGGCAATGCACCCACCAACGCTTCGGCCGGACGCTTCGAAGTCCATACGGCCGTAGTCGACGTCCCGGACCCGCGTGTGACGCGCCTCTCGGAGATGTTCAAGCCGAAAAAGACGATTTATGCCAAGGTCACCTATGCAGACATCGCGGGGTTGGAATCGGGTTCTGCGAAAAGCGGGATCAGCGGTCAACTGTTGAATCAACTCACCCAAATGGACGGGTTTATCCTCGTCGCCCGCGGCTTCGAAGATGACAGTGTACCGCATCCCATGGGCAGCATTGACCCGGCGCGCGATGCCGACATGATGCTCAGTGAATTATTACTAAATGATCTAATCACTGTAGAACGTAAGCTCGAGCGATTGATAGAAGAGCGCAAAAAAGGCGGCACCGATAAAGTGGACAACGAGCGCCAGACGGTTCTCTTTCAGCGCCTGCGCGATGTGCTCTCCGAGAATACCCCTCTGCGGAAGGTGGAATTCTCGGCCGAGGAAGGTAAAATCCTTGCCAGCTTCGGGTTGTTGACACGGAAACCGGTCCTGATCGTCTTTAACATGGGCGAGGGACAAAGAGCGCCTGTCTGGGAATTTGAGACACCCTCGGTCGCCTTGCAGGGCTAGCTCGAATTGGAGATCGCCCAGCTCTCGCCAGAAGATGCATCCGTGTTCATGCAGGAATATGGCATCGAGGAAATGAGTCTGAACAAGATGATCCGCCTCTCGTACGATCTGCTGCAAGTGCAATCCTTCTTTACTGTTGGTGAGGACGAGGTCCGGGCTTGGGAGACCAGACGCGGCGCGACCGCCCAGGAGTCGGCCGGCGAAATCCACACCGATCTGATGCGGGGTTTTGTCCGTGCCGAGGTCGTTCATTACGATGATCTCATCAGTCTCGGTGGGATGAACGAAGCGAAGGCAAAGGGCAAGCTTCGTCTCGAGGGCAAAGAATATCTTGTCAAGGATGGAGACATCGTCCACATCCGATCTAGTCTGTAACGATTGTAAATTTCGTAGCGGCGAGCTGCTGCCCGCCGCTACGAGGTAAATATATGAGGAGATAATTTATATGGCATACGCACCCACCCGCTGGAGTCTCGGCGAGCTCTATCCCAGCTTTGCCAGCCCCGAGCTGCAAGCCGCGTTTGATAACGTGGAAGAGCAGGTCATGTCGTTCGAGGGCGTACGCGGCAAGCTCAACCCGGATATGGACCCAGACCAATTTATGGAAATTGTCCGTGCTTCCGAGGAGACGGCCCGCATCATTAATAAGATTTACGCTTTCACCGGGCTTTCGTTCAACTCGGATACACAGGATCAGATCGCGCAGACCTATATGGCGCGCGTCCAACAGTTCGCCGCACAGATGCAGAATCGAATCCTATTCTTTAGCTTGTGGTGGAAGGAACTGGATGACATCAATGCCGAACGATTGATGAATACCGCCGGCGATTATCGCTATTACCTGGAGGAGATGCGCCACTTCAAACCGCATACCTTGAGCGAAGCGGAAGAAAAAATTATCAACATCAAGGATGTGACCGGCGCGGCAGCGTTGAACACCCTCTACGATGCCATTACCAATCGTTATGTTTTCAAACTCGAAGTGGATGGTGAAACTAAGGAATTGACACGTGGACAACTGACCGCCTACGTCCAGGGACCGGATGCAGACCTGCGGGCCAAGGCATATCAAGAACTGTATCGCGTCTACGGCGCAGATGGTCTTATCCTGGGGCAGATGTATCAGACGCTGGCGCGGGATTGGTATAACGAAAATGTCGACTTGCGAAAATTTGCCAGTCCCATATCGGCGCGTAACTTACAGAACGACATCCCGGATGAAGCAGTCAAGGCTTTGCTGGAAGTTGCCAGGAAGAATGCCAAGATCTTCCAGCGTTACTTCAAGCTCAAGGCCCGGCAACTTGGCGTAAATAAATTGCGGCGCTATGACATTTACGCGCCGATTGCTAACTCGGATAAGAAGTTCGAATACGATGCGGCGACGAAAATGGTCTTTGATTCGTTCCGTTCGTTTGACCCGCAGCTTGCCGATATGGCCCAGCGCGTCTTTGACCAGAACCACGTGGATAGTGAAGTGCGCAAGGGCAAACGTGACGGCGCCTTCTGTTGGTCTGTGCTGCCGGATATGACGCCCTATGTTCTGCTGAACTATCAGGGACGTGCCCGTGATGTGGCGACAATGGCGCATGAATTAGGTCATGCCATCCATGCCATGCTGGCATCTCATCACAATACATTTACCTTCCACTCTTCGCTGCCGCTCGCCGAGACTGCCTCCACATTTGGCGAGATGATGCTGACCGAGAAACTGCTCGCCGAGGAAAAGGACGAATCCGTCCGCCGCGATATCCTCTTCAAGCAGATTGACGACGCGTACGCGACCATCATTCGCCAGTCCTATTTTGCGCTGTTCGAGAAACAGGCGCACGATATGGTTCAGAAGAATGCCTCGGTGAATGATCTTTCTGCAGCGTATATGGAAAATCTCAAAGAGCAGTTCGGTGACTCTGTGGAACTCAGCGACGAGTTCCAATGGGAGTGGGTATCCATCCCGCATATTTATCATACGCCGTTCTATGTGTATGCCTATGCCTTTGGTCAGCTATTGGTCTTCTCGCTCTATCAGCAGTTCAAAGCCGAGGGAGACGCGTTCAAGCCGAAATACTTGAAGATTCTATCTGCCGGTGGATCAGAAGCGCCAGCAAAAATTTTAGCCGATGCGGGAATCGATGTCCGCTCCGCCAAGTTCTGGCAGGGCGGCTTCGATGTGCTCGATAAGTTGGTCAGTGAGTTGGAACGACTGTAAGAAGTTGCAAGTAAAAGGTTGCAGAGAAAACAGGTAAATAAGGAGACTTGTTTACCTGTTTTCGTTTAAGAATAGAGCGAGGTGATCTTTCGCTAACCCAACCACGGTTTCCTCAAACTCAATCTTCGTTCTTTTCACCGCGGCATGATAGGCATAGATGAAACTGGGGCCGCGCGCTGGCGAGTCAAGGTTCATCCAGGCGTGTGAGTCGCGCGGCAATAGAGGCAGGATGAACGGCCGGAGAAATTCTACATAGCTCAACAGTTCCAACGGATAATATAGCTTGCCCGAGTGCAGCGCGGGAGAGTGCAGCGATGCAGAGTCGACAGGATCCACTTCCGCCGGTGCCGGAATCGCCGTGCCCTTTTGGTGCGAGATCCACAGATCTATGTAGTTGCTGTGAGCGTAGAAGTCCTGGGCGGTGTGCATCAATCTCCCAAAAGCAGCCCATGCTGAAGTCTCGTCTTTATTCTGGAGAGCGGAAATTACGAGAGTGCGTTGCTCCTCGATATAGGCATAGGATTTTTCAAATGCATTGTTGTCACAATGAAATTCGTCGTGACCATACTGCGCGGCGAGACGGTCCTGGTGCAAATTGGCAGTGATGATTTTTTGCAGTCCAGCAGCGCTGAAGTGTTCGCCAAGCGCCTCTCGAGTAATCTCGATGTGATACTTGGGGAGCATGATTGTTCGATTATAAGCCATTGGTTTTATCATACCCATCTGGGTATAATGACCTTATGAGTTTTTACACGTCCAAAGGCGACGACGGGACCACCAACCTGCTTGGGGAGGGACGCGTCGCCAAATATCATTCGCGCATCGAAGCCGTCGGGACCCTGGACGAATCGACCGCCGCCCTGGGGCTGGCGCGTGCGCAATGTCTCGATCCTCACTCGGGCCCGATCCTGCTCGAGACGCAACGTGATCTGTATAAGCTCATGGCCGAGGTCGCTGCGACACCCGAAAACGCGGCGAGATTCCGGCTCATCAACGAGGCGCGTGTCGACTGGCTGGAACACCAAACCGATGAACTGAGCAAACTTGTGGAAATGCCCAGAGAATTTATTTTGCCCGGGGACTCACTGGCAGGCGCAGCTTTGTCGCTGGCACGGTCGATGATCCGCAGAGCAGAACGCCGCGTGGTGGAGCTGTTCGATCTCAACGAATTGACCAACCCTGATCTGCAGCGATATTTGAATCGCTTATCATCCTTGTGTTTTGTATTGGAATTGCTGGAAAATAAAGCGGCGGGACATCAGACGACATTTGCGAAAGAATAAATTCAGGTAGGGGCGACCACACGGTCGCCTCTACATTTTGATGAAAGAAAACACCCCATGGACCCCGAAGAATTTCGTAAATTTGGTCACCAGTTGATCGATTGGATCGCGGATTATCGTACGCGTGTTGCCGACCTGCCCGTCCGCTCGCGCCTGGAGCCAGGGGCGGTGCGCGCCCAACTTCCCTCGGCGCCACCCGATCAACCTGAACCGTTCGAAAGTATCTTCCAGGATCTCGACCAGATTATTTTGCCTGGCTTGTCTCATTGGCAGCACCCAAACTTCTTTGGCTATTTCCCGGGCAACGGCGACCTCTCGTCAGTGCTGGGTGACTACCTCAGCACCGGACTAGGTGTGCTGGGGTTATCGTGGATTTCGAGCCCAGCGCTAACCGAGATGGAAGAGGTGGTCACCGATTGGATGCGCCAGATGCTGGGTCTCTCGGATGCCTGGAGCGGTGTAATTCAGGATACTGCCTCCACCGGCACGCTGGTTGCATTGTTGAGTGCACGTGAAAAAGCTTCGAATTATTCACTGGCTAAAGGTGGCTTGCAGGGCGAGGCGCAACCGCTGGTCGTGTATGTTTCGAGCCATAGTCACAGCTCGGTGGAAAAAGGAGCGCTGCTCGCCGGGTTTGGACGCTCGAATCTTCATGTGATCGCGGTGGATGAGAATTACGCCATGCGACCGGAGTCCTTGGAGGAAGCGATTCAAGCGGACCTGGCGCGCGGTCTCACTCCCTGTGCCGTTGTCGCCACGACGGGCACAACCGGCACAACCGCCCTCGATCCGATTCACGGCATCGCGGATGTTGCCCGCCAACACAACCTTTGGTTGCACGTCGACGCGGCGCTCGCCGGTTCAGCAATGATCCTGCCCGAATGCCGCTGGATGTGGGAAGGTGTCGAAGCGGCCGATTCGCTGGTTTTGAATCCGCATAAGTGGCTGGGTGCGGCATTCGACTCTTCGCTCTATTATGTGCGCGATCCTGAGCATCTTGTACGGGTGATGAGCACCAATCCGAGTTACTTGCAAAGCGCGGTCGATTCGCGCGTCAAGAATCTACGCGATTGGGGCATCCCGCTGGGACGGCGTTTCCGCTCGTTAAAGCTATGGTGTTTAATCCGCGAGCAGGGTGTGGAAAAATTACAGGCGCGCCTGCGACGCGACCTCGCCAACGCGCAATGGTTCGCCGAACAAGTACGTAACGCCCCCCATTGGCGCGTGCTCGCCCCGGTCCCTCTGCAGACGATCTGCATCCGGCATGAACCGCCCGGATTCGAGGGCGAAGCACTGGACAAACATACGCTCGATTGGGTAGAACGCGTGAATAACTCCGGCGGCGCCTATCTTACCCCCTCGATTCTTGATGGGCGTTGGATGGTACGTGTCTCCATCGGAGCGCTCCCTACGGAGCGCGAACACGTGGAAGCCTTGTGGAAATTAATTCGTCAGCAAGCTGAATAAAGGGCGGAACGAAAAACAGTAAATTCACCTGGCGCGGCGTTCGATCAGCTTTTCAACACAGACCCGCGTATACGTATCGAGGGGGAGGTGCACAGCCGTCTCCAGCCGGACCCAAATATGCTCTTCCGATTCATCGTTTAAGTGTACTTCGGTCGATTCCGTCTTGCAGGCGTAGTCAAAGAAGATGAAATGCCTGGGCTGCCAAAAAGAAGGGTCATAAATAAACTCTTGAAAGAGGATGAATTCCAAGTCGAAAACATCGAGCCCGGTTTCCTCCTTTGTCTCGCGGAGAACGGCTTCTTCGATGCGCTCTCCCAGTTCCACATGCCCGCCAGGGACAACATACAAGTCGGGCCACTTGTGACTCTTCAGAAGGAGCAGTTCCCCGGCCGGGTTGAAAACGAAAGCACCGACCGTAGGCTCCGGAAAGACTTGCTCAGCCATCGCTAACCCCACCTCGCGATCACCAGGATTCCTAAAAATATAATCATTGCCCCCAATACGCGTGTCCCACCCATTTTCTCCTGCAGGAACTGCCAGCCCAGAAATGCGCCAATGACCACACTGACTTCCCGGATGGCGCCCGAATAACTTAATGGGGCGAAGCTGTAGGCGATCAAAGCCAGCAGGTAGGCGACCACGCCCAGGATCGCGGCGAAAATTAGAGGAATGCGCGGTCCCCTCCAGGCTGACGTGAACTGCTCCCATCCAAAGCGACGGACGTTGTAGGCGGTCGTAAAAACAGGGACGAACATAAACATGGTCAAGGCATAGGGAAGCGGCGGACCGTTCTTTACCGCGGTGCCATCGATCAGGGTATATAACGAAATGATTAAAGCAACGGAAAGGGCGACCATGACGCCTTTGACGTGCAGTCTGCTGCCGCGATTTTGAATCAAGCTGGTCGCGCCGATAATGACCATCCCACCGACGACCATGCTAATCCCCAAAATACCGCCAGGCGTGGGTGTTTCGCGCAGAAACAGAATGGACCATAGCATCAAAAATGCGGGTGCTGTGCCGCGCGCGATCGGGTAGACCAGCGAAAAATCATGATCGCTATAGGCATTCGAGAGCAAAATGAAATAAACGGCCTCCAGCGCCATGCTGATGAGAGCAAAGGGCCACATCGAGGGCGGCGGGAACCCTGTAAAGATCAGCAGAAAAAAGGCAAAGACTCCACTGAGCAGCACCTGCCATCCCATGGCACTGTATTTTTCCTGTGAACGTTTGAGCATCAGGTTCCAGAAAGCATGAAGCAGGGCGGAGGT
>DATHUN010000096.1:0-11354 GCA_035462205.1 Anaerolineales bacterium | reverse complement strand
TTGATCCAAAAGCTGATTGGCTTGATCCGGATCATACGGAAGGGGAGTGATACTGGTGTTGTTCCAGGAGGAGTTCGGCCAGAGTGTGGCAATGAACGCCTTCTCATCCTCTTTCAGGTAGTTCTTGATGAAGGATAGGCGGTCGATGCCGAGCCCAATCGCCTTGCGGACGTTCACATCCTGGAACGGGCAGAAGCCTGCTACATCGCTTTTGCCCTGGCCGTCGACGCCTTCCGTAGTACCCAGGTTGAAGAACAGGTGCTCGAAGTCAGGAGAGGGATCGACGCGCAGATGGATGCCGTTCGGCTCCATCGCCGTAACCGCCTCGATATCAGACTCAGCCAGGTTGACCATCAGATCCACATCGCCAGCCTGTAACGCTGCGAGGCCTGCTTCAGGATCAGACACGAATTTGATCTGGATCGCATCGAGCTTGGGCTTATCGCCAAAGTAATTCGGGTTGGCAACCAGGGTCATGTGATCGCCAGCCACCCATTCCTTAATCGCGAACGGACCACCCGCCCAGGTTGGGGTATGCACCTGGGGATCTTTCTCCAGACCGGTCTTGCCCTCGAAGATATGTGCCGGTAGGATGCCACCACTGCCATTATTCGGACCAAGGTCTAACAATACCGGCCAGGCAGGATAGATGCCATCGAAATGGAGCACGGCTGTTTGATCATCCGGAGTGTCAATGCTTGTCACATGAGCCCAGTCGGAGCGGCTGATCGGAGCGTTGGCCTCATCCATGATAGCCTTCCAAGTGAAAAGGATATCCTTGGATGTGATCGGCTCGCCATCGGACCAGAAGATGCAGGGTTTCAGTTTCCAGGTTAAAGTGGTGCCATCGGCAGAAACACCACCATTTTCAGAACTCGGGATTTCTGCTGCAGCGTACGCGACGAGGTTGTTCTGATCATCCCATTTTCCGGTCCCTACACCATAGATCTGGTAGATCCATTGGGCGAAACTCATGTTGCTAAAGTTACCTACAGCAACATCGGGCTCCTGCTCAAATGCGACCGTTATGGTCTTGGCACCTACATCGGCAGTCGTTGGATCCCATCCTGGTTGGGCAGGACCCGAACATGCGGCCGGGGCTTCAGTAGCAGCCTCCGTCGCGGCTGCTGTAGGCGCTTCTGTAGCTGCCTGAGTTGCCGGGGCTTCCGTAGCCGCTGGTACTTCTGTTGCAGTTGCAGCGGTGCCACCACAAGCGGCGAGCAACACACTGGCGACCACGAGAAGTGACAACAAAACATATATGTTGCGTTTCACGTTTCTCCTCCTAAGAGAAATTTGAGTATGGATTCAATTCGATGTAGTGAGCAAAATCGGAATTACTGTGTGGCGGCGCACCTCCTTCCGAATGGATAAATCATTATACAGCAAAAGGAATTTTAGTAAACAGGCAAGGGCATTCCGTCGCCATTTAACGCTACCTTGGAGGGGTCTTTATGCCACAACCCTGGTACTGCAGATTGACAGTTCGGACACTTCCCATCCGCCGTGATGTGATACTCACGGATGATGTAACCGGTTCTCCGAATTAGCCGGTAGTTGCACTCCGGACAAAAGGTATCTTCATACTCTGCCACCATACCCGGTAGATTCCCGGCGTACACAAATTTCAGGCCGGCCTCTTTTCCGATCTCAGCCGCCCGTAAGAGCGTTTTCACATCGGTATTATCGTGGTCGGTCATCTTGTAATCCTTATGAAACGCCGTCACATGCCAGGGGATATCCCGCGAGACACTGGCGATAAAACGCGCCGCATCCCAGAGCTCCTCACTGGCGTCATTAAAGCCCGGAATGGTTAAGGTCACAATCTCGACCCATAAGCCGAGATCATGGGCGCGCTTGATTCCATCCAGGGTGTTTTGCAGCACACCGCCAAGCTTGCGATAATTCTTATCCTGCATGCACTTTAAGTCGACTTTATAGGCAGAAATATACGGCCGGATGTATTCCATCACTTCGGGTGTGTTGTTTCCATTGGAAACGTAAGCACACATCAGACCCGCTGCTTTTGCCTCTTTGAAAATACTGACCGCCCATTCGCTTGTGATCAGTGGCTCATTGTAGGAAGAGACCACCGCAGAAGCATTTGTTCGGTGCGCCAACTGCACCATATCCTGTGGAGTCATCTTACGAATGTAATTAATCGATACATCCGAGGAAGGATCGCGCATCGCCTGCGAGGTCAGCCAGTTCTGACAGTAGCCGCAATGAAAGTCGCAGCCGAGCATGCCAAACGTCAACGCATTCACGCCGGGCATAACGTGGAAGAATGGCTTCTTTTCAATCGGGTCACTTTGCAGCGCTGCCACATAGCCCCACGGCACGCGCAGCTCGCCACCTTCATTGAAGCGAACCTGACAGATGCCACGTTTTCCCTCGCGGATCTTGCAGCGATGTCCGCATGCATAACATTCAATTGTGTTATCGTCGAGTTTCTTATAGAGGTCCCCCGTCACCGTCAAAGTATCCAGTAAATCGCCAATCGTTGTTGCCATACTAACCTTCTATTTTATTTATAAATGGTCATGCCTTATAATACCGCAAATGCTTACAGTTTGCATCCAGGCTGGCGGTCAATCCTCACGTATGGGAGAGGACAAGGCGCTCAAGATGTTCTTGGGACGTCCGCTCATCCAGCGCGTCGTCGAACGACTTTCGCCGATTGCGGATGAGCTCATTGTGACGACCAACCGTCTCGAGGATTATTCTTTTTTAAATTTGCGCCTCATTCCGGACCTCAAGCCGGGCCGCGGCGCCCTGGGCGGACTCTACACCGCAATCGCTTCCGCCTCGAATCCCTTCGTCGCTGTGGTGGCATGTGACATGCCTTTCGCCAGTGCAACATTCCTAGATGCGGCAACCAAGCTTATGGTTCAAGAAGGAGCGGATGTTGTCATTGCCAGGAGCGAAGAAGGTTATGAACCGCTCCATGCCGTTTATCGCCGCGAGACTTGTCTTGCTGCCATCGAAGCCGCGATCGAGGCGGATCAATGGAAAGTCATTGCCTGGTTTCCAAAGGTTAATCTACGCGTATTAACCCAAGATGAAATTAAACACATAGATCCGGACGGGCTGGCATTTTGGAACGTCAATACGCCGGAAGAATTTACGAAGGCTGAGCAGCTGGCTACATCAGAGTCTGCATCGCACAACGCGCCAGGCTGATTTCCTTATAAATATTTTGTGTAGGTTTTTGATTCTACAATCCCCGATTCCAACTACAATCTTTTCCTCAAAGCAAACAACAATTACTTCATCTTGCCTACATTCACCTGTCTCGGATCGAGCGCGTCGCGCAGGCCGTCACCCAGCAAATTAAACGCCAGTACAGTAAGCATGATCGCAATCCCTGGAATAAAAACAAGATGGGGTGCATTGAATAAACTGTTGCGCTCTTCTCCTAACATCAGTCCCCATTCGGGAGTGGGAGGCGCCGCGCCCAGCCCCAGGAATGAAAGAGCCGCCGCGTCCAAAATAGCGGAGGCAATTCCGAGTGTCGCCTGGACGATGATCGGTGTAATGGCGTTGGGCAGCACATGACTACTCAAGATCCCCAATGGCGAGGCTCCTAAGGCGCGCGACGCGGCGACAAAATCCTGCTCCTTCACCTGCAGAACGCTGGCACGTACAATCCGCGCGTAAACAGGAATCGAAACAAACGCGATCGCAAGCAGCGCGTTTACCAACCCAGATCCTAGCACAGCGACAATTGCGATCGAGAGCAACAGACTCGGGAAGGCAAGTAGCACGTCCATTAGGCGCATGATCGTGTTATCCGTCCAGCCACCGGCGTAGCCACTGATCGCGCCGAGAATCGTTCCGACAATAATGGCAAAGGAAACCGTCGCCACGCCAATTTCCAGCGAAAGACGCGAGCCATAGATCACGCGTGAAAGCAGGTCACGGCGGTTACCGTCCACGCCAAAGATATGTTCCGGCTTGCTCGGATCACATCCAAAGGCGTGAATGCATGGCACGGCACGCGGCTTCACATCATTTAATACACGGATGGGGTCGTAGGGTGCCAGCACGGGTGCAAATATGGCAACAAAAATCATAAATCCAAGAATGATAAATCCCACCTGTGCGGAGCGGTGTCGCAGGAAGCGACGCAGGGCATTTTGAAGCGGTGTCCGCGATTGGATGGTTGTAAGAGGTTCAGTGGAAAGTGATTTCGCCGTGACTGCCATGATGAATTTTATTGTAGCCGAACCCGAGGATCAAGAAAAGCATACGAAAAGTCGACGATCAAATTCACAAATACGAAGATGACCGCGATGACGACCGTAAAGGCCTGCACGACCGCGTAATCCCGCGATAATATCGCGGTGACCAGTTGGGTACCCATCCCCGGTAGCGCAAACACGGTTTCCGTGAGCACTGCGCCGCTCATCAAGCCTCCGACCGAGAGTCCCACCACGGTGACAATTGGCACCATCGCGTTTCGCAGCGCATGTTTGAGAACTACCACCCGCTCAATCAACCCTTTGGCGCGCGCCGTGCGGATGTAATCCAGGCCGAGCACCTCCAGCATGCTGGAGCGCGTCATACGAGCAATGATGGATAACGGAATGGTTCCCACGGCCGCACAGGGTAGGATCAGGTGCCAGAGGGCGTCGCGCAATACTTCAAAGTTCCCGGTAATTAACGCATTGAACGTGACCATGTTGGAGGCAAACGTAACTGCTGCCCAGCCTAAGCCGGTCAAGTTTTCCAAATGATAATAAGCTGCCAGCGAAGGAATCGAGAGGCCGGAAGAAAGTCTTCCGGAGGGCGGAATCCAAAACGGTGTCCCTTTGAATTTGAGGGCAAAGACATACGCCAGCATCAAGCCCAGCCAGAACACTGGCATCGATACACCGATGTTTGCACCCATCATCGTGACCACATCCACTGCTGAGTTCCGACGAACCGCGGAAATAATGCCAAATAAAACTCCAAAAAATGTTGAAAATAACATTGCGCCGATCGTAATTTCCAGCGTCATCGGCAGGCGCTGCAACACAATCTCTGTAATCGGTCTTTTATCCTTGAGCGATTCGCCAAAGTCGCCGTGAATTACATCCCCCAGATAATGGACGAACTGAACCAGGATGGGGTCATTGAAACCATGATCCTCTTTAAACTTGTTGCACTGCTCCACCGTGACCTTCTCGCCCAAAATGGCAAAGCAGGGATCGCCCGGCAGGACGCGGGCGAGGGCAAACGTCACAAACATAATCCCGAAAAGCACCGGGAAGATCAATAGCAAACGTCGAAGCAGAAATTGAGTCATAGAAAAGTAAGGGATGGAGTTACTTTGATGCCCCGAAGACTCTTTGGGAGCCTTCGGGGCATTCCTGCTGTGGTAAACCCGATCCGTAAACGGAGAGCCGGGGCTTCAAAGGCAAAATATTATTGGGGCGGAGGTGGGTTGATGAACTGGCCGAAGAAGCCGGTCACATACTCGAAGACACCGCTATTGCCCTTGTGGTTTGCATTCTTCGTATCCAACAAGGCCGAGTACGTGGCGATGACGTCGTTCGCATCAAAATCAGCGCCATTGCTGAACTTCACGCCCTTGCGCAGGTGGAAGGTCCACTCCGTGGCATCGGCATTGGAGTCCCAACTCTCTGCCAGCGCCGGAACAACCTTGGTGCCACCATACTCGTAACCAAGAAGCGATTCGTAGATCTGCAGACAAGCGCGCAGGGTCTCGCCGTCGGACTCGTCGCCGCACCACATGCTAATCGGTTCCGCGCTCTGCATCCAGACCAATTGACCGGAGTCGGTGGTCATTTGCTCAAAGTTCTCGTTGAGCGGACCGATCTCCACGTTGCCAACACTCGCCTTGAAGGCATCCGCGGTCGTGCCGTGCGCCACCGGGATGACCGGAACGTGCTGCTTGATCAACGTGTTAGCAGTATCGTAGTTTTTCTGACGCTCGGCTGTATCGCTGGTCTGAGCCGCAGCCTTGATCGCCTCTACAATATCGGGGAACTCGGTCCCGAAGCGGACGGCATTGCTGGCGAAGTGATAATCATAGAAATTGGTAGCATCTGGATAGTCCATGCCCCAGCCCAACAGAAACATTGCTTGCTCGCCTTTGGATTCGGACTCGATGAAGGGTCCAGACTCCATCTTGTTGAGCTCGATCTTCACGCCGATATCCGCCAATTGCGCCTGAATATCCTGAGCGACCTGGTTAACATGCGGCAGGTAGACACGCTCAACATCGCGGTAGGATAACGTGATGGTCTGGTTGAAGTCGAAGCCAGCATCCGTCAGCATCTGCTTGGCTTTCGCCGGATCGTAAGAATGCCACTTGGCGCCATCGCCGGTAGTACTAAAGCCGGGGTTGAAGTCATCGGGGATGAACTGTTCGGCAATGGTGGAACCCGGGGGATAGAAGTTATCCACGATGCGCTGCTTGTCAATCGCCATCGCGAATGCCTGGCGGACCTGCTCGTTATCAAACGGAGCAAGGGTATCATTGAGACCGATGTAGAAGACGTTACCGGTCTGGTAGGGGATGAGCTTCAGATTGGGATCGTTCTGAATAGCTTCGTAATCCTCCGCCGCGGGAGCGAAAATGCCATCCACGGTGCCGGATTGCAATTCGAGCAAACGCTGTGCGGCTTCTGCCGACCAGCGGAAGATCAGGGTCTGGTTCGCAGGCGCGCCACCCCAATAGTTGGGGTTGGCTTCGAACGTCATGTGATCGCCGCGCACCCATTCCTTCAATACGTAGGGGCCGGTTCCAACCGGGTTTTCGCCAATCTTGGCAGAATCCCCACCAGTTTCGTTCAAGTAATCCTTGTCCAGGATCTGGAAGGAAGCGAATGCTACCTTCGAGAGCAAAGCCGGGTCTGGATTACAAAGCGTGAATTTGACAGTATATTGATCCACCGCTTCGATGGTTTTGACCTCGCCGCCATACGAGCAATCAGTGGCTTCCAGTGTATCGCCAGTAAATGAGCCAGCTGCTTCGGTGGGTGCTGCTGTGGCAGCTTCGGTCGGCGCTTGTGTAGGTGCTTCCGTCGCAGCGGGCGGTTCCGTCGCGGCTGGGGCTTCGGTTGCAGTAGGTGCGGCGCCACCACAAGCGGCGAGGAACAAACTGCCAAGAACCAGAAGCGACAACAAAACGTATAAGTTGCGTTTCACGTTTCTCCTCCTGAGAGAAATTTGATTTTGAGATTCAATTACGTACAGTCAGGGAAATCGGAATACTCTGCGATGGCGCACCTCCTTCCGAATGGATGAATAGATTATACAGCAAAAGGATTGTTAGTGAACGGGCAGGGTCATTCCGCTTCCGCTAAACACTACTCTGGAGGGGTCCGTCTGTCACTGAGTGGGTCGTTTTTTAGCCTGCTGTTATTTGTGGATCTCCAACCCGGTCGCGGTGCTCTGGGCGGACCCTCCCTTATGCGTGGAGTACAATTCAAGTATGGAACATTCCATTTTTAATTGGAGAAATTAACATGCCACTCAACATGGAAGTCATCCGCCGACAATTCCCGGCGCTCAATCGCCCTGCCATTTTCTTCGACAATCCGGGGGGGACCCAGATTGCCAAGCAATCGTTAGACCGCATCAACCAATATCTAATGGAATCGAATGCCAACCATGAAGGTGCCTTTGCCACCAGTATTGCCTCCGATGCAGTTTTGGAGGAGGCTCACCGCGCCATGGCGGATTTTTATAATGCCGCCTCGCCGGAGGAAATTGTCTTCGGAAACAACATGACCACATTGACCCTTCATATCAGCCGCTCGATCGCGCGCGACTGGAAGGAAGGGGATGAGATCTTGGTCACTCGTTTGGACCACGATGCAAATGTGACGCCTTGGGTGCTGTCGGCGCAGGATCGCGGTGCGAAAGTCAGCTGGGTAGACTTCGATGTGGAGGATGGGACTCTAAAATTAGATGATCTACAAAAAGCACTCGAGCGAAAGCCACGTCTGTTGGCTGTCGGATACGCATCCAACTCACTGGGAACCATCAATCCCGTGGAAAAGATTATCAAGATGGCGCACGATGTTGGCACCATGGTTTACATTGATGCCGTGCAATATGCCCCACATGGTCCCATCGACGTGCAGAGATTAGACTGTGATTTTCTGGTTTCCTCTGCCTACAAATTTTTTGGACCTCATGTCGGAATATTATTTGGTAAGCATGATTTGCTGGAAAAATTATTTGCATATAAAGTGCGTCCGGCAACCAATAGCCTTCCCGGCAAGTTCGAAACAGGCACACAGAATCACGAGGGAATTGCGGGTGTCCTGGGCGCGATCGAATATTTTGAATGGGTGGGAAAAGAGTTTGGCAGCGAACAGGTCGAAGGTCTGGCTGATGATCATTATCAAGGTCGTCGCCTGGAACTCCAGAAAGGGATGATGTCCATTCGTGCCTATGAGTCCGAACTGGGAGGCGCGTTGCTTTCGGCACTGAGCTCGGTCCCCGGACTCCATCTCTACGGCTTGACTGACGCGAATCGCCTGCAGGATCGTGTCGCGACATTCTCCTTCCGCTTGAAAGACATGCATCCGCGCTTGGTTGCCGAAAAACTGGCCCAGGAAGGAATCTACGTATGGGATGGAAATTACTACGCCATCAACGTCAGCGAACGGCTTGGTGTGGAGGAAAGCGGCGGCATGGTCCGTGTGGGCGCGGCGCATTACAATACGCTGGAGGAAGTTCAACGATTAAAGGAAGCATTAACCAAAATTGCCGCTGGTTAATCTTGTGGCTACGTTGAATCAAAACAAGTGCCTATGTAAATATGTGCACTTGTTTTGATTCTATGCTCTCCTTGGAGTCCGCGGCGAAAGAGTTGCCATGAAGATACGTTCGCTTGAGCAAAAACCCTCAAACCCCTTTTGCATCGAGTGCAGGCTTGACCTTGAGAAGCACCATATCCTTGGCGTAGGCAGGATCATTCTTCGTCATATCCACCCAAAAGCTGGCGTTCAACTCCAGGGCGGTATCGGTCAGGTTGTTGAAGACGATCACGGGCTCGGGCACTTTCATGAATCCGGATACATTTCGGATCGCATCCAACACCAGAAGCCGTACGGTATCTGGATCGGAGGAGTGAGGCAGGTGAAGAAGGAGATCGACGCGTCTGGAGTTCGCGCGTGAATAATTGATAATCGGGTTTGCCAGGATATCCGCATTCGGCAAAATGATGACACGCCCATCGGTGGCGCGCATTTCGGTGGAGCGCAGATCGATCTCTGTGATTGTTCCGTCAAAGCCTTTGACGCCGATCGACTCGCCCACATGGAAAGGCTGCTGAAGTAACAAAATAATTCCCGCAGCGAAGTTCTTCATAATGTCCTGCAAGGCAAAACCGACGGTGAAGCCGAGGATGCCCAGTCCGGTTAGGAAGGCGGTCACATTGAAGAAGCGCTGCAGAGCGGTGATGGTGCCGATAACAACAATAGACCAGAGCATAAGTTGGGCAAGAATATGGGTGACGCCCGCCGGCGCTCTTCGTTTATTCAATACACGCCGCAGTGTGTTGCTGAGAATCCGTGCCAGGTAAAGGCTGACAATAAAAATTAACAGTGCTGTGATCAGGTTGGGGATGCCTTTAATAAATGCAGCCACGAAATTGTCGAGATAGGATTGCATACTACATCTCCTCTTGAGAACACGTCATTCTGAGCAAAGCGAAGAATCTCGCGAAAGAATACGAGCCTCTTCGGTCGCGGGCAAACGCTCCCTCACTCCGCCGCGGTGCTCCTTCGGGGGAGTGATATGATTCTGTGTATCTTAACCGAAAGCGAATCGAGCGTCTACTCGGAATCCTTGGCGGGTTCTCTGCTGATATAATCTTTTCGATGCCCACGGTCGACGCACATACAATTGATGTTTTTAGCCGCAGCCCTGAGCACACCCGTCGCCTGGGCATGCGGTTAGGGAAAGCACTGCAGCCAGGTGACGTCATTTGTTTACAAGGCGACCTTGGCGCAGGCAAGACCACCTTCGTGCAGGGAGTTGCTCAAGGCTGGGGCTCCGTGGATGCCGTTTCAAGCCCGACATTCATTATTGTCAACGTTTATCGAGATGGAAATCAGAAACAACTCTTTCACATGGACGCCTACCGGCTCGACTCCACGTCCGAGGCGGAAGAGCTAGACCTAGACACGATGCTTGCCCAGGGACCTTTGCTAGTCGAATGGCCCGAGCGGATGGATGCGTTGATTCCCAGTGAGCGCCTGTGGGTGCAGCTCGAATATATAAATGAAGAAGAACGTGAAATGCGATTCAAATCTTCCGGCAAGCGGTATGATGACCTGCTGGCGGTGATCCGACACGCCGCATTTGGAGGAGACTGATGCTACTGGCTGTAGATACCTCCACTGCATATGTTGGTCTGGCGGTCTACGATGGAGCGCAGGTGATTGGCGAGTACATCTGGCGGAGTAACCAGCATCACACCGTGGAGCTAGCTCCGGCGGTCGCGGAGTTGTTGGCGCGTTCCGGCTTGACGACGGAGAACATTCAAGCATTGGGGGTGGCGCTCGGACCGGGATCGTTCACGAGTCTACGGGTCGGTCTATCGCTCGTGAAAGGACTCGCCCTGGCGCGTCATCTTCCCCTGGTGGGCATTCCGACCCTGGATATTTATGCCGCCTCGCAGCCAGCCTCCAAACTTCCGCTGCTCGCCGCCATCCAGGCCGGGCGCGGCCGGCTCGCTATCGGCTGGTATAAAAGCATGAAGAATGGCTGGCAGGCTAAGGGTCCGGCGCGAGTCGCCACAGTCGACATGCTGATCGAGGAAATCCAAAGCCCATCTATTGTCTGTGGAGAGTTCAGCGCACAGGAACGTCAACGCCTTGGACAGGTTGAAACCATCAAACTCGCTTCGCCTGCACAATCGGTGCGACGCCCATCCGTTTTAGCGGAACTGGCATGGGCGCGTTGGCAAAATGGTGATGTGGATGATGAAGCTACGCTGGCGCCGATCTATCTGCACACGGCTGAACCTATCCCGTCATGAACCTTCTCATTCGCAGGATGACACTCGACGATCTTCCGACGGTCGTCGCGTTGGATCAACTTTCGTTCAGCCTGCCGTGGCCTGAGCGGTCCTTTCGTTTTGAAGTGGCGGATAATGCCGCATCGCGTTGCTGGGTAGCAGAGGTGGACGGACGCGTAGTTGCCATGCTGGTGGGCTGGCTGCTGGTGGATGAAATCCACATTGCGACGATTGCCACTCATCCCGATTATCGCAGGCAGGGGATCGGTCGCAAGCTGTTATCGTACGCTTTATCACGGGCATTGGAAGAAGGTGCGCAGAGTTCTTTTTTGGAAGTACGCGAGGGCAATCTTGCTGCGCAGGA
>DATHUN010000095.1:0-8171 GCA_035462205.1 Anaerolineales bacterium | reverse complement strand
CCATGCGCCGAGCATCCACAGAGGGATTGCAAGATACTGCACGATTCCCCAATCAAAGCTTGGAGCACTCCACGTTGCCAATTGAAATGGCGCACAAAACGTGAAGACGCCGTGCGGGCTCCCCATATAGCGCAACGTTTTGAGTGCATTCATTTAAAATGTGGGATCCAACGTGGGACGCGCCTCAAATATTCTTCATATGCTGCGCCAAACTTCTTTTTCAGGGTGGGCTCTTCATAGAAGATGATAAAAAAGTGAACACCGATAAAAGAAAGCAGTGCATATAGTAATAAAGACCAGTATCCAGACCACAAGAAATGTCCTAGGAAAATCAGCATCACACCCACATAGATGGGATTGCGGACATAGCGATAGAACCCGGTTACAACCAATTCTTTAGGTGGGTCGGTCGGTAAAGGCGTGCCGCGTCCACGAAATGTAAAGTCCCAGAAACTCTGCAAAATGATCAGGCTGCCGATCAGCCAGAAAGGAATGGCTAGGAAAGAAAGCATACCCAATCCCAGGCGCGGGCCATCTCGTAAAAGTCGCAACGGAATGTAAACGGCGAAGACACTCGCTTCGAAGACAAGATAAAGCAAAGATTTCAGAACAGTCATCTGCTTGCACCTGATCGAAGCCGTGGAATCCAGCGCGGTACTTCTTTCAAGTATTCTTCATAGGTCGAGCCGAATTTACTTCTTAACGTGGGTTCCTCATAGAGGGTGACAAACAAATGAGTCATGAGGAAAGTGAACGCGGCGTAAACAAGCAGCAGCCAGAATCCATACCAAAGGAAATGCCCGATCAAAATCAGGAGAATCCCAACATACATTGGGTTACGCACAAAACGATAAAAACCAACTGCAACCAACTCCTTTGGCGGATCGACCGGAGCGGGCGTGCCGCGTCCTTCTTTGAGAAAATTCCAGAAACTCCACAAAAGAATGACGCCGCCTATTAACCAGAGAGGAAATGCGAGATAGGCAAAAGAGCCGGTATCGATTTGGGGACCTTTGCGTAAGAGTGTAAGAGGGATGTAACCAGCAACCATGCCTGGAGCTATTACTAAAAACAAAAGGGACTTGAGGGCGGTCATGCGAAACTCCTTCCGTGATGTATTAACACTTCCAGCGAGTGAAAGCTTTGCGATACTTTCCGGTACAATACCGTTCATGGATACATGGCGACTTTTGATCACCCCGCCTGGGCGCGGCGCATGGAACATGGCTCTCGACGAAGCGATCCTCGAGCATGCTGGACGGGGCAAAGCGATACCCACCTTGAGACTCTACGCCTGGGAACCGGCCTGTCTCTCGCTGGGACATGCGCAACCCTTTTCGGATGTCGATCGCGCGCGACTCAAGGAACGCGGCTGGGAAGTTGTCCGCCGGTTAACCGGGGGACGCGCAATCTTACATAGCGATGAAATCACTTATTCGGTGATCGCACCCAATGACGAACCGCGCCTGGCAGGATCTGTTCTGGAGTCTTACAACCGGCTGGCGCAAGCGTTGCTTCTGGCGGTACAACAATTGGACTTACCTGTGGAAATGAAGGAACTCGTAGGTCACGTTTCAAACGTGACCTACACAAATCCGGTCTGTTTCGAGGTACCCTCCACGTATGAAATTACCGTCGATGGGAAAAAATTAATTGGCTCTGCTCAGGCGCGCAAAAAGGAAGGCGTGCTCCAGCATGGATCGCTTCCACTGACAGGCGACCTGGCGCGGATTTGTCAGGTGCTGGTGTTTGCGGATGAAGCCGGGCGCCAAGAAGCGTCGAAACGGCTGCTGGCCCGAGCCGCGACCGTGGAGTCCGCTTTGGGGCGCGTGGTCAGTTGGGAAACGGCGGCCGAGTCCTTCATCCGGGCGTTTGAGCGCCAATTGGGTTTGAGTCTGGAGAGGGGAGAATTATCTTCCTCCGAATCCAATCGGACGGAAGAATTGGTCAAAGAGAAATATGACCATCCATCATGGACGGAACGCGTTTAATGTAAGGGTGGGCAGCCGCCCACCCTTACAGGTAATTAACCTTGATCCGTGATAAAGATCGTGTTGGGAAATCCGAGCGCAGCAAAGAATTTTAAGAGATAGGCCTGGGCATTGGTTTGCGCCTGGTCGAGAATGCCATCCTCGAGTGCAGCCTTGAGGATTTCCTCCTCGGCCCGCTGGCGAACAAGGGTTTCAAGGTTGACATCGGGCTTGGTGAGGAGTCCCGTGTCCCGATTATAGACATAAGACTTCTCATTATCCAGGGCAGCGATAAACACTTCGGTGGGCGGCAGCTTGACGGTAAGCACACCATTCTCATAGCGCATATCTTCCGGTTGCAGCTTAGACATATCGATGCCGGCGATCACAGTGCCGTGTCCGACGAACAGGATCTTGTCGCCAAACAAGGACTGAAAGGTACCGCCACCGGTTTCGCCAGTAATCACCTTCTCGACGCTGTATTGAATGGTTTCGAGGCGCGCCAGTGCCCGGACCTCGTTAATGTATGTGATGGGATCGGGAATGATGGTCGGGGTTGGGTTCAGAAGGTTCGAGACCTGGGTCTGCAATGCCTGATTTGCCTCACTAACTTGATTGAATGGACCAGCGACTGCCTGTTGAGTCTGGCGTACCGTCTGCACGATAAAATAGGCGCCTGCCACGATCACGATCAATATCAATAAAGAGAGCAAATTATTGTTCTTCATGCAAGTATTATAATCTCTAGTAAGTAGACGTGAACCGTAGACGAACTTTTTTAACAATACTCTTACTGATCGGGGCAATTTTCATGGGAAATTGCACTCTTCCACGCGTGGATTTTGCTCCAGTTTCCACAGCTACGCTCACCACGGACTTGAATCTTACCCCCACGGATACGGCTCCGCCGCCGCTCGCGACCGCCGAGCTGGGCCTCGCGGAAAACCCGTTGATCCTGGCCCTGCCTCCTTCCGCCAATTCTCCTGAAAAAATCGCAGCCGCCAGGCTGCTCGCCTCCCAATTCACCGAACGAACCGGCTATACCGTTGTGACGATCGCTCCTAGTTCCTATACCGAATTAGTCGATGCATTGAAAAACGGAAACGCCCATATTGTCCTGCTGGATCCTTTCGCCTATGCCCTCGCTTACCAGCAGGGCTCCGTCAAAGCGATCTATGCGGTGATGAAAGACGACGAGTCCACATATGGCGCGCAGTTTCTTGCCACCCGCAAAGCAGGCTTCCAATCCTTCTATGATTCCGGCTCCGACGAGAACACGGCCGATGCCAATGTAGCACTGGCACAATTCGCCGATAAAAAACCGTGTTGGAGCGACGAGACCTCCGCCTCCGGATATGTGATCCCGCTGGGATATCTTAACGAAAATTTGATCGCGACCCGGCCACCGGCTTTCGTGCAGGGACAGCCTACAGTAGTCCGATCGTTATATGCCAGTGGCATCTGCGACTTTGGCGCCACTTATGTCGACGCCCGCAAGTTCCCATCTCTCGAGGATGAATTTCCCGACCTCACCGAGCAGGTGATTGTCGTTTGGCGTATTCCAAAAATCATTCCATACAACATCCTCGCCCTTTCCGCAAATATGCCCGAAGCCATGCGCCAGCTCTTCTCGGATCAGATTGCCGCCATGATGCAGACAGAGAACGGCAGGGCCGCGTTCATAACGGCTTACGATATCCAGGCATTACAGGTTGCCAACGATGGATTTTATGCGGAATTTCGCCGCCACGTGGAGCTTTCAGGGGTTGATTTAAAAACGATTGTTAAATAACGCATTTTCACTATATCAAAGTTAGCTCGATTTTCTAATCATTTCTAATCAAAAGTCACTTGTTTAAATTTCCAAGAGATTGTATTATCCTTCGTACGGGAATCCTTCCCAAATCCCAAATTAGAAAGAGGAGTAGAAATGAAGAAGTCACTTAATATGGTCTTCGCCGTGATGGCCATCCTGGTGCTGGTCGTCTCGGCCTGCGCGCCAGCTGCCGCCACCCAGGCACCCACTCAGCCGCCCGCCACTGTAGCGCCGACAGAAGTCGTGGCGACTGAGGCTCCCACCGAAGCAGCAACAGAAGCTCCCACTGCAGCACCGACCGAAGCAGCTACGGCTGTCCCTGCCTCGCCGACCGCCCCGCCGCCACCCGCATGCGATAAGCTAGCCGATGCTCCTGCCGCACCCGCGGCCGGACAGCTTGGTGCCGCCGATAATCCCATTGTGATCACGTTCGTTCCCTCGGGCGATACAGGCAAGATCACAACGGCTGGTACCGCGATTGCTGACTGTCTGAGCAAGATGACCGGATTGAATTTCAAGATGGAAGTTGGCACCAGCTTTGCAGCCTCCATTGAAGCAATGGGGGCAGAGAAGGCTCAGATTGGTTTCTTGAACACATTCTCCGCACTGTTAGCAGGCGTGAAATACGGTGTCACCCCGGCTCTCGTCGCGATCCGTAAATATGCTACTAACGATGTGGACCCGGATAAAGCGCTGGAAGGTCAGTTGGAACCCTTCTATAAAGGACAGTTCATCGCCAATGCGGACTCTGGTATTAGTTCCTTCGCTGACCTGAAGGGCAAGACCTTCTGCTTCGTCGACCCGAACTCCACCTCCGGTTACATTGTGCCGCGTATCATTCTGGCAGCCAATGGCATCAATCCGGATACCGATTTTGCAGCTACCCAGAATGCTGGCTCTCACAATAATGTTGCCATTGCCGTCTATAAGGGCGATTGCGATGCAGGCGTGACCTACATCAATGTACTTACCGATACATCTGCCAATCTGGCGGCGCAATATCCCGATATCGCGGACAAGGTGAAGATTTTCGCTGTAACGCCCCCCATCCCGAATGATGGAATGCAGTTCATTAAGTCTCTGGACCCCAACCTCCGAAAGGTCACTGTCGAAGGTATGCTAGCCATGGCAAGCGATCCTGGTGGTAAGGCTGTACTCAAGAGCCTGTACAACTATGACAGTTTCCAAGAGGTGGATGCCACCTTCTATAATGAGTTCCTGGCGGTGCTTCAAAAAGCCGGTGTAGATCCCGCTTCACTTGTGAAGTAGTTCCGTTTAAGCCTGGCAGGCGAAAACCTGCCAGGCTTTTCTTTTATAATAGGGTATTCCAAATCAGGTATTGAATGGTCCCATGCTAAAAATTGAAAATCTCACAAAATTCTATCCAAACGGCACGCAGGCATTAAAAAACGTCAGCTTTGAAGTGAAAGACGGTGAATTTCTGGCGGTGATCGGATTGAGCGGATCCGGCAAGTCTACGCTCTTGCGCTGTATCAATCGTCTGATCGAACCCACCTCGGGCAAGATTTACTGGGACGGTCAGGATATTACAGCTATCCCAATTTCAGAAATGCGCAAGGTGCGCCGGCAGATTGGAATGATCTTCCAGCAATTTAATCTTGTCAGACGTTCTTCGGTCATGACAAATGTGCTTTCAGGTCGCTTGGGATATGTCAATACGCTGGCGAGTTCCCTGCATTTATTCAGCCCGGCAGACAAAGCGAAAGCGCTTGCCAGCCTGGAACAAGTCGGCTTGGCAAATAAGGCACACGTGCGCGCCGATTCGCTTTCCGGCGGACAACAACAGCGCGTCGGCATCGCCCGCGCCTTGATGCAGGATCCCAAGCTGATCCTGGCGGATGAACCGGTGGCTTCCTTGGATCCGGTTCTGGCGCATTCGATTCTTAAGTACCTTGAGCAGCTCAACAAGGAACGTGGCATCACAGTGCTTTGCAGTTTGCACTTTCTTGATCTCGTCCATCGCTACGCTACGAGCGCCATAGCGCTAAAAGATGGCGAGCTGGTCTTTCAAGGTTTGCCCAAGCAAATCGATGATGCCCAATTCAAGGCGATTTACGGTCAGGAAGCAGAGCGTGTTTCCATCGTTTGATTTTTTGATCCACGACACACACTCTATTGTTTCCTCTTCCCATCTTTAAGTAAACAAGAATTTATCACTTTCTTTCAAAGCATTTTTCATGACCATTTCAGAAAAAGCAAGACCCTCAACCGATAACTCACTGAATGTATTGCTATCCCTGGTTGTTCCGGGGCTAGGGCAATTTTCACAAAAAAGGCGGGAGCGCGGCATATTGATATTTTTCACCGCCTTCATCCTTGCCTTTTTAATTCAGTGGTCGTTTCAGAACCAGAATATTGGGAAGATTAACATCGGCAGATCCGCCACAACCTGGCTATGGTTCCCATTAATCTTGTTCTGGATATGGAACGTGTTTGATGCGCGCGCGTTTGCAGCCAATATAAGCTCCTCGATCTTGCCGGGTGTGTTACTGGCTGCCATTATCCTCTATATCATGGCCTGGCAAATGACGGGGGTCCGGCTGAATCGTCTTGTCGAGCGCTTCAACGACGCACGAATCGTGGCAGCGAATCTGCTCAATCCCGATATGATCACCATATCCGTACAGGGACAGGATCGAATCTGCGCCTGGCAATGCATAACCACTTATATCGGCGATCAGCTGGCAGGACGGCCAACCGAGGGCGTGATCCGACCGAGCGAAAATCTCTTGAATATTCTGGGCCGGATGAAACTGATGCCAGCTCCCGCCTGGCGCGTTCGATTGGGATTGGCAGAGCCAGGCAGCGAAGTCAATACGTTCGTTGCCGGCACAATGATTGAAACAATCGCAATGGGATTGATGGCAACGCTTTTCTCAACCCTTCTGGCGATCCCGGTCAGTTTTTTTGCGGCTCACAATATCATGTCGCGTTTCCGGGGTGGTACAGCCATTTATTACGTCGTGCGCGCCATTCTGAATGTAGTGCGTGCTATCGATACGATCGTATGGGGATTGATCGTTATTGTTTGGGTGGGGCTGGGAAGTTTTGCCGGTGTCATTGCCCTGACCATTCATTCTGTGGCTGCCTTAGGCAAATTATTCTCCGAAGAGATCGAGCATATTGATCCGGGACCTGTTGAGGCGCTTACCGCAACCGGCGCGAATCTAATTCAAACGATCCGTTATGCCGTGATCCCACAAATTACGCCGTCCTTCCTGGCCTATTCCTTATTGCGCTGGGATATTAACATGCGCTCGGCGACTGTGATCGGATTTGTAGCGGGCGGAGGGATCGGTTTCTTCGTGGTCGAAACCACACGTATGGGCGGTTATCAGCAATACGCAACGGCGCTTTGGGTGGTGGCGATAGTTATTATTTTGGTTGACTATATTAGCACCAGGTGGCGCGAAGCAATATTAAGAGACCAGCCCCAAATCGATGAAAATAAAAAAAGGACGCCGTTCAATACGTTCCGTCTGGCTTTTTACGTCATTCTTGGATTGGTCGCCTTCATTTATTGCTGGAATCTCACCGAGATCAGTATTCGAAGTTTGTTGCATCCAGGCAAGAATTTTGGTCAGCTCATTCTAGATTTCATCAATATCGATCTGACACCGAACGTGGTGAAACTTGTCATTCAGCAAATGATTGTCACTATTTTTCAAGCGATGCTGGCGACTACACTCGGTGCAATCATTGCCTTGCCTTTCAGCTTCCTGGCAGCTAAGAATCTGACCGGTCGTAATCGGCTCTCGATTTGGCTTTACTACATCGCCCGGGGAATACTGAATATCCTACGTTCGATTGAGGCGCTTCTCTATGTAGTGATCTTTGTCTTCTGGGTAGGGATCGGTCCGTTTGCCGGGATGTTAGCATTGGCTGTGACATCCTTTGCACTCATCGGAAAGTTATTCTCGGAGGCCATTGAGAATATTGATACCGGTCCCATGGAGGCAGTGACAGCAACAGGCGCCAACCGTTTGCAAATGATATCCTACGCGGTTTTGCCGCAAATCGTCCCACCTTTTATTTCTTATTTGATCTATCAGTGGGATATCAATGTCCGTATGGCAACGATTATCGGATTTGCAGGCGGCGGTGGAATTGGTTTGACGCTGACGACGTTCTTCGGTTCTCTGCAATATCATAAAGCAGGCACGGTCGTGGTTGTGATCGTAATTATTGTCGCCCTGATGGATTTTGCCAGTGCAAAATTAAGACAGGCATTGATTTAGGCAGAGTCTGATCGATCCCAAACCGAAACAAGCTTAAAAGCGGTTTGCGGTTAAACCAAAAGAGACCCTGCTGCAGCAGGGTCTCTTTTGGTAGGGCTGTCACCCCGGGATGGAACTGTTGACCGA
>DATHUN010000094.1:0-2364 GCA_035462205.1 Anaerolineales bacterium | reverse complement strand
TGTAGTAAGCGTACATCGGAGGCACTAAACGCATTTTCGTATTCATGGCTTTCGAGTATGACCACCGCTTTCACCCGGCTGTCAACAACCAGGGGAACGACAAGCAGGGATTTATAAGGAGGTTCCCAACGGTCCAATAATTCTTCCACCTCATTTCCCTGGCGAAAATTTCCATCTTCATCAAATACATCATTGAAAATATCCGCCGAAACGAGTCCATATTTCCTGGCTTCGCTCTTCATATTCTGGTTGATCAAAATAGGCGGGCTGCCCTGATCGAAGTACTCTAAAAGCATTTTTGGAAGAGGATAACTTTGACCCCAGCGCGCATCCCTTTGTCCGGCATGAACCGAATATTCGGCATGAATACGTTTTGCTTCACGATCAACGGTGAAAATCGATGCATTATATGCATCGAACGTATCGCGGATTTTGCTGCCAACCAACTCGTAAATTGCCTGCATATCCAGCTTGGATGCCAATCCCTCCTGTACGCTATTAATGATCTGCAACTCGGTCGCGCGTTGTTCCGTCTCCTTGAGCAGGCGCTGGGTCTCAGTGAAGAGACGCACATTTTCAATAGCGATTACAGCCTGACTGGCGAATGTCTGTAGAAGTGAAATTTGTTTATCAGTGAGCAATTCGGGTTCAATACGGCGGATGGTGATCGAACCAATCGCCTTTCCTTCCCGAATTAGAGGCACAGCACATGTCATCCGATAGCCGTATTCCTTCGCCACCTGATCGCCCAAGGGATACTCCGATTTTACATGCGGTTGACTGTGGATGCTCTGCATTGTATGGCGCTCGAGAATAGCTCGACCTGCCACCGATTCTCTGTTGAGTGCGATTGACTCCCCAATCGGAAACATGGGCACGTTTCCATAATGTGCGGCAACACGTATTGTGTTATTCTCCACCATGTCGATCAGCGCATCCGCGGAACCGGACAATCGTGCGGCATTATAGACGATGACTACCAATACAGGCTGAATATCGGTAGGTGAGCTCGCGATTACTTTTAGAATTTCACTGGTCGCCGTCTGTTGTTCCAGATTTTCAGTGATCTCCCGGTTGCGTGTTTGAATCTCATCGAACAGACGCGCGTTTTGTAGAGCCACACCTACATTTGCCGCGATGGTGCCTAGCAGGCGCTGATCACTTTCATCGAAGACATTTTCCTGCTCTGTACTCTGTACACTAATCACACCAATCGCCTTGTTGCTGACAAAAATTGGCACGCCAAGATAGGAGCGTGCTTGAATACCAATTTGAGCAGCACCTAACTGCTCGCGGCGTTTATCAATATCCTGGTTAATCAACAACGGCTCGCCCTTTTCGATAATCTTGCTGGTGAGGCCCTGACCAAACGGCAGAGGCTCCAAATGCTGACCATATTCGTATGGGAAATTAATAATGTTGGTCTTTTCATCGAGCAAGGCAACATAGGCGATATCCGCTGCGAAGGCATTGCGAACCTGTTCACCGACGAGTTCGATCAGTGCACTCAAATCCAGCTCGCCTGCTAAGGCTGTACTGACCGTGTTGACCGTGGCAAGCTCGGCGGCGCGTTCCTTGGTTTCCTGAAGCAGGTGCTGAGTCTCGTCGAAGAGGCGGGCATTTTCCAGTGCGACGCTCATGGAATTGGCAAGCGTGTTCAGAAGTCGGAAATCTGCCTCGGTAAAAGCGTTTTCCTCATCCACATTTTCCAGTGCGATCACACCCACTACATTGTTTCCTTGGATAAGAGGAACGTACACGCCGGACTTGGAGCTCTCGCTACCTGGTATGGTGAGTGCGCCTATCGCGTTGAACTCAGCTTCAGTCCTGAACAGCAATGGTTCATGTTTCTGGAGAATATGGCGGAAAATCGGACCCGGCGGCATCGGCTCATAGGAATGATATACGCCGCGCTCCATGGTATAAAGAGGCGAAATCAGATTTTCGTGGGCGTTATATTGAAAGATATTGATCGTTTCTGTTTCGAAGATATCCCGTATTTTTTCGCCGACCAGCTCGATAATCGCATCAAAATTCAATTTGGAGGCGAGTCCCTGTTGTACACTGTTGATGATCGCAAGCTCTGCAGCCCGTTGCTCCGTCTCCTTTAACAGACGCTGGGTCTCGTCGAAGAGGCGGGCATTTTCAAGGGCGATGCTCATAGAGTTGGTGAGGGTTTGCAGCAAGCGCAAGTCATCCTGTTTAAACGCATATTGCTTGTAGCTTTGGACGGAGACAGCACCGATCACCTTACCGTTTGCCAGAATTGGCACACCCATCCAAGATTCGTTTTGGTCTGCCTGCTCTCCTTCTCTCGCTATGCGGACGGAACCGAGTTTCTCTCCTTCCGCAGCCGTGCCGATT
>DATHUN010000093.1:0-2123 GCA_035462205.1 Anaerolineales bacterium | reverse complement strand
CACTGACCAGTATCTCGCTTATATCAATAGCCTAGAGCAGGTCAGCCCGGATGAAATCTCTGCATTTCTGCTGATGGCAGCAAAATTGTTGCAGATTAAGTCCGAGGCGCTATTGCCGCGTCCCCCCTCGCGCGAACATGGTGAAGAGGACCTGGGACGGTCACTCGTCGACCAGTTAAGGCTTTATAAGCGCTACAAGGAAATCGGCAGTTGGCTACATGAGCGGCAGGAGTCAAACCTGCGGACTTACCTTCGCATTGCTCCCCCGCCAAAGGTCGAGCCCAAACTCGATCTGTCAAATCTCACTCTCGAGAAGCTGGTCGCCGCGGCGGAGGAGTCATTCGCCAAGGAGCGCAACAAAAAGCCGCTTGGTGTAATTATCGCACCGCCGCGGGTCACCATTCGTGAAAAAATCGATTTGATCGCCAAAACCATGAAGGAAGTACAACGCGTGACATTCCGTGCCCTGCTTGACCAGGGTGCCTCACGTCTGGAGGTTGTGGTTACTTTTTTGGCAATGCTTGAACTCGTGAAGCGTTATCGCATCCACGCCCATCAAGAGGGTCTTTTCAATGAAATTGAGATTGACCGAATGGAAGATTGGAGTGATGAGGAAGAGATTGAGATTGAGTTTGAGTAAGTATGGACTAACGATTAACGTTTCGATTCCTGTTCAACAACCAGATTTTGTGATGCTGGTTGTTTTTGTTTTAAGAATTTGTGTGCTAGCCATAGAGAAAGCAACGCGCCAATGTTGTCGTAGATCAGCACATCAAATGCGGTAGGATGCCGGCCCGGCACAAACGACTGGTGATATTCATCTGTGACTGCGTAGAGCACCGCCAGCAGCCAGGCCATCCAACGCATATTTTGATTGAGTCGAAAGGCTCTCCAATAGGAAAGTGCCAGCAAGGCATAGCCGATCACATGTCCGCCCTTGTAAATAATCCGCTCGATCAGGCTGAGGGGTGCAAGATCGGCGGGACGCGCAGAGAACAAGAAGATCGCAAGCATCATCAGGAATGCCGGCAAAAATTTGAAGATGAGCTTATCCGAGAACTGGAAATTACGTGAGTTTGTTGGCATTCGATAAATATAAAACAAAAAGCCATTGTCAGGAAGACAATGGCTAAGGAACGGTTTCAGGAACTATATATCCTCGAGACGAACTGTGATCGTTCGGCTGCCATCGCCCATATCTACACTCTGGACGATAACCGCCTTCCCGCTTGGATCGCCGTCAAAAACCATACTAAATGTGGTATCGGCGATCACCGTTGTAACCTTGCGCTCCGCGTATCCCTTGGCGGTGTAGGCATCGCGATAAAACTGTATCGCGTCCTCGGCCGATAACCTGGTGTAATAAAGGATGCTGCCATTCCCAAGGTCCGTGACGTTGAATGCATCGTCCGTCATGGGGAAATCCGTTTGGATCGTCGATGAAGAATCCGAATTGCTGTTAATAGAATTAGTGGGAGCTTGCGTTGGCTGTGGTGTATCAGGTCGGTTTCCACCGTTTTCAGAGCTAGGCGCCTTATTGTCGTCGGTATCGCGCCCTCCCAGGACGGCTTGGCAAGCAAGCGAGGCAGAGACAAGCACTGCAATTGCTACAAAGAGTCTGTAATGCTTCATAAATATTCTCCTTTGGAAAATTTTTGGAATTATAGCGATAGGATCCAAAAGTATGATCACCCATTGGGCGGACAAACAAGTACAATCGAAACAACATGATGGTCCCAATCAAGCAAAATGAGGTGCTTCTGCATGATCGAGAGCAGTGGCTCCACTTTCATAATCCTCACAAAAGGATCGTTTGCGAGTCGCTGGATGAGGTCATTCCTGCTTTATCAGAAATAGAACGACTCGTAGAGAACAACGGCTGGTATGCAGCAGGGTTCCTCAGTTACGAATCGGCGTCGGCGTTTGATCCAGCGCTTCCTTCGAAACCGATCGCGGGGTTCCCTTATTTATGGTTTGGACTCTTTTCCCAGCCGGATTCCATCAGTTTTCCAGAGATTCAGACACTCAGAGAACCATCAACCTGGAAGCCCACGATTCAACACGAAGACTATAACGATGCGATTGCAAAGATTAAAGCGTATATTGCCCAGGGCAAAACATAC
>DATHUN010000092.1:0-2300 GCA_035462205.1 Anaerolineales bacterium | reverse complement strand
TATTAATACAAAAACTCTAATAATTGCCTATTGATTTTTAATTAAAGATCACTACTATTTTATTGGTCTAACATGAAGTCACATTGAGGGAGCGGCTGGGCAAATATGGCGCGGGAAATGTTAGAGCGGGTGGAAGCCGTGCCACATGAAGCCAAACATGCCGCGCGAGTGTAGGCTACACTTAAACGCAAATTCAGAAACCATAAAGGTCACGCAGAAGGCGTGACCTTTATGGTTTATAGACACGTTTTTCTAGCCCGATGAATAGATGGCGATGTTTTTCTTTGTTGGTTAATATCTGGAAATTAATTCTTGACTTTTAATTAAATTTGACTATTATTATCTCTATGGTCTAACATGAGTTTACATTGAGGGAGTGGTCGAGAACGTATGGCCCAGGAAACGCGGAAGATTTCGATCATGTTGGGCACGGCGTAAAGTTCTGTTTATCTCCCATTGTGAGTCGCGCAATCAAATTCGGCGGAATCAAAGCTCATTGATTCTCCACCGGATCGTTTTTCATTGTATTGCGTGATGCCTCCTTAAGCCTTAGGAGGGATACTACGATGAGCAAAACACGTGATAAGAATAAGCCGCCTGTTGAGACGCAAGAAAATGATCGTGGATGGAGACCGAAGCAGGAATATCCAGATGATGGGCAAGATTTTAAGCCTAGAAAAGGGGGAAGAAGCGAGCACCCGTGAGCAGGCAACTGCCTAAACCTAAGGAGAAATAAATATGCAAGAGCCAGAAAATTCGAATATCCAACCTTCGGATGATAGCGGCGTCGAGAAAAAACGCCGGCCTCCAGGCGGGAAAGCCCTCTTTCGGCAACTTCACCTGCTCGAAAGTGCTGGCTATCTTCAATTCGCTCAACAACAAATCCAGGTTGCGGTCAGTGAAGATCGGCGGGAAGAGGCGAATACGTTGATTCAGCAGAACTGGGCTGCACCCGCTGACCTTTCGAGCCCAACCCTGCTGGCTCCGACATTCTCGGGTGGAGAGCGGAACTCTGCCAGCCTTCCGGCTGAGATCGGTCAAGAGTATCTGGCTGCAGGCCAACAGACGATAGCACCCACGGGCATTGGGCCGCAATGGCAGTCCATTGGTCCGTGGACGGTTCCAAATGGACAGACGTATGGCGGTTCCCGAATCAACGTATCTGGCAGGATTTCCTCGCTCGCCATTGATCCCTCCAACCCGGCTCATATTCTGGTTGGGGCTGCCCAGGGTGGAATTTGGGAAAGTCATGACCGGGGCGCCAGTTGGTCGCCTCGCAGTGACTTTGCACCGACATTGGCAATTGGTGCTGTTGTCTTCGATCCGCGCGACCCGTCACATGTATATTGTGGCACAGGAGAAGGCAACTGGTGGGCATGGCTGGGTACTGGCATCCTCCACTCGACAGATGGCGGTACTCACTGGAACATTTTATGTACGTATCCCTTTGTCGGCCAGGGTTTTTACGATCTGGTCATTGATCCGCAGAATAGCCTGCGTATGTTCGCTGCCACAACCGCTGGACTCTACACATCGATGGATGGCGGACGCAATTGGACGTTAAGACGCAGTCTGCGGACCTGGTCGGTGGCGTTTGCGCCGTCACCCCGTGGTAAGGCTCAAATCTTGGCTGCGTGTATGGATGGTTTGTACCGCTCGTCGGATGATGGTGTCACATGGACGATGGTTAACCTACCCGGCGCTACCTCCTGGTTTAACCGGCTGGCAGTTGCCGTGGCTCCCTCGAATCCAAATGTTGCATATGTATGGGGATCACAAAATGGCACCGCATGCTTATGGCGGCGCTCCGGGGTAAGATGGGTCTCTATGAATCCGCCAGAAGATGCTGCCGTCCATCAATCCTGGTATGACTGGTTTTTAGCTGTCTCACCGGATCATGCCTCGCAAATTTACGTCGGAGCGGTTCATGCCTATCGTGGCGAATTATCCGGGTCGTCATTCACATGGACCAATGTTTCCAGCAATTATTCCGGTGGTGATTCGATCCACCCGGATCAGCATGCGATTGCCTTTGAACCTGGCAATCCGGATACGATCTACATTGGAAATGATGGTGGGCTTTACCGCAGCTTTAATCGTGGACTGAATTGGGTTCATTGCAATAATGGTCTGGTGATTTCAGAGTATGAATATCTTGCTCAAAATCACGGCTCATCCCGCTGGTTAATCGGTGGCACGCAGGATAATGGCACTGAGCGCTGGACCGGATCCGTTATCTGGGAACATGTCGATGATGGAGATGGTGGAGACTGTGCCGTAAATCGAACCGATCCAAGAAT
>DATHUN010000091.1:0-2951 GCA_035462205.1 Anaerolineales bacterium | reverse complement strand
CAACTTTGCCGCCATTGGCTCGAAATTCCTCAATAATCTTTTTGTTTCGCTCGTTTGCTTCGCTCATATTAAACTCCTTAATCCAGGTTTACGATGGTGCTCTGCTATGCATTCTTACTATCCCATGAATAAAAGAATTGTAGAAAGTCTGTTAACAGAGCAGCCTGTTTTCTTTGGCCGCGATTTTGATAAAATCCTTTTCTAAAGGAGGAGCGATGGACACCCTTGATGCGATTCGTACAAAACGTTCTATTCGGAAATTTCTGGACGAGCCCGTTCCGGAGGAAATAATCCATAAAATCCTAGATGCGGGACGGCATGCGCAAAGTAGTAAAAATGAACAACCCTGGACGTTTATCCTTATACAGGATAAACAGCGTTTAAAAGCGGTGAGTGAGTGCGGTACATATGCCGGTCACATTGCGGGCGCAGATTTTGCCGTCGTCCTGGCAGATCATAACAATTGGTCCTTTGATATAGGTCAAGCTGCGGCCTACCTACAGCTCGCCGCCTGGGATCTCGGTGTGAGCTCCTGCCTGGCATATTTTGGCGAGCAGGATAAACTCAAGTCGCTGCTTGGCGTTCCCGCCGAAACCGTTTTGGAGATCGGAATTTCGTTTGGCTACTCTGCCGAAGGACCGCGCTTACCGAGAAAATCAGGACGCAAAGCTTTCGAAGAAATTGTCAGGAGGGAACAGTGGTAACGGCTCTGCGCCATTTCATCAGACATGATATTCACAGGTCGATAGAATAGACCATGGACGAACTTTTCACACGGTTTCTTGAGAATAATTTTTCAGAACTGGCAGGTCTGACGGTCGACGCATCCATCCCACTTCCTGAAACTATGATCAATGAACTTGTTCAATCGGAACTGCGCGGCAATAAGAACATTAGATCCTGTCACGTAACCGTCCACCGCGAGAACCGAATCGCGGTCGATCTGCGTACACCGATGTGGCCCTGGCCGCTCAATTTGAAGCTCAAGCTTTTCGGGAGTGTGGATCTTACTCAGTCGCCTAAAGTCCGGGCATTTCTGGAGAACAATCTCTTATTGGGTAAGCTCGGCGGGTTGTTCAAAGTATTGCCGCCAGGCGTCACCCTCTATAATGACCAGATTGCCGTTGACCTGGATTCCTTCCTGCCGCCAGAGTACAAGAAATTTCTTCCCCTCGTTAAGTCTGTGGATATTCGAACAGAAGAGAGCAAGCTTTTCCTCGACATCAAAGTCAGAAGATAAATCAGTTCCAGAAGCGCAGGCAAGATACAGCAATTACAGCCCGTGGAAGAATAGTACAATACCGACATGTCAAGCGAGGCTCTTTACGGCGGCATTGAGGCAGGAGGCACGAAGTTCGTCTGCTGTGTGGCGAGCGGACCCGCGCACGTCGTCGAGGAAGTCCGTTTTGCGACCACTTACCCTGACGAGACTCTTCACAAAGCTGTGCAATTCTTTGAGCGTTATGCTAGAACGGGGAAGATCCATACGATTGGAGTCGGCTGCTTTGGTCCGCTCGATCTGGATCTACATTCACCCACCTATGGTTTTATCACCGCCACTCCCAAGCCAAATTGGAGCAACACCAATATACGCGGTGTTTTGCAGCGTGAGTTGAAGGTCAACGTAGCCTTCGATAGCGATGTAAATGCCGCTGTGCTGGGGGAATATGTCTGGGGCGCCGGCCGCGGAGCTGACCCGTGTTTATATCTCACGATCGGGACGGGCATCGGAGGCGGTTACCTGAAGGACGGGAAACCAATGATCGGGCTGCTCAACCTCGAAATGGGACACATTCGCATTCCGCACAACCGAGAGCTTGATCCGTTTCATGGCAGCTGTCCCTTCCACGGCGATTGCTTCGAGGGACTGGCAAGTGGCCCGGCGATTGAGAAGAGGCTCGGCGTAAAGGGCGCGACGGTCCCCGAGTCCGACGCGTTCTGGGAACTTGAGGCCGATTACATTGCCTCGGCATTGATGAACTACATCCTGACACTTTCGCCAAAGAAGATCATCCTGGGTGGGGGAGTGATGCAGCGCGAATTTCTGTTCCCCAAAGTGCGAAAGCGGGTGCGTGAACTATTAAATGGATATGTCTCCAGCAAAATGATCCTTGAGGGGATTGACCAGTATATTGTCCCGCCGGGATTGGGGAATCAAGCAGGCAGCATGGGTGCCGTTGCCCTTGCCAAGCAACTGGAAGAGTCAACGAACGACCCTCGATTTTAGCCGAGGGTCGTTTTATAGATTATGTTATTCTAAGCGTCGTATACCGGAACGAAGATTTTCGTCGCTCCTCACATCCTCACGAAGCGGTTTCCCCTCGGGGACATATCATTGACATTTATATCTTGCCTGCCACGAAGTCCAGCACGTCGATTTTCGTTAGAATTCCTACGGGCTTGCTGTTTTCCACAATAAGCAGGGCATAGCCTGCGGTGAGGGATGGCATGGTTTCCTCGAGTGAGGTTTCCGGTGGGAAGACCGCGCCAGCATGTTGCACCAGGGGATCGATCGGCTCTTCGTTGCTATGGTTGTGCTCTTCCAGCATGTGGTTGAGCAGATCTACTTCTTCGAGCAAGCCGACCAATTCGCCGGTTTCCCCGACCACCGGCATTTGGGAGACGCCATGTTGGTGCATGACGTTCACTACTTTGCGCATAGAGTCCCCAAGCGTCGCAACGTGCAGAGCCTTATTCGGTTTGGCATGCAACAGATCGCTCAAATTGGTTTCGCCAAATTCTGTGGTGAGGAAACCAAATTCCCGCATCCACTTGTCATCGTAGAACTTCGAAAGATAGCGCGAACCCGAATCCGGGAAAATCACCACGGCGATCCGGTCGCCTGATAGCTTGCGACAATACTTGAGCGCGCCTGCCAGCGCTGAGCCAGAGGATCCACCTGCGAAAATTCCTTCCTGCCGCACTAACTGCCGTGCCCACAGAAAAGACTC
>DATHUN010000090.1:0-2222 GCA_035462205.1 Anaerolineales bacterium | reverse complement strand
ATGCCATCCGTTGGGTGCCTACACCCAACAGTTATATACCTGTGAGGAATTAACTAACTTGAGTAAACAACGTCTTGAAGCGTTTTCGGACGGCGTTTTTGCAATCGTTATCACCCTTCTTATCCTGGACATTCGAATTCCGGATGTACAGCCAACAGCTCTAGGCGAAGCGCTCGTAGCTATTCTCCCGCAGGTCTTAACTTACATCTTGAGCTTTTTCATAGTCGGCCTATATTGGCATATACACCATCAGGTAGCCGCCCAGGTCAAACTGATTGACGAAGCTTTCATATGGCTCAACCTGGTTTGGTTACTATTTGTGAGCATGCTACCATTTCCCACTGCCCTGTTAGGACGATACCCACTCCAACCCATCCCCTTAACGATTTATGGAATTAATCTGATCCTTGTAAATGTCACTGGTTTTGTTATTCTAGTATTCTTTAAAAATCGCCCCGAACTGCGCTTTACGCCGATGAGTTCGGCGGATTTGCGTGCGATCGCGCCAATCTATGTTGTTGTAAATGGGTTATATGCTGCTGCCATTGGAGCTGCCTGGTTTTTTCCGTGGTTAAGCTACGGGATCTATATCTTCGTTCTCCTATGGGTGACGGCAAGATCTATTCGAAGGGTCAGTCCTGCTGTTCGAGACTATAAAAGTCATGAATAAGTGGACTGGCCTACACAGCGTGTCCCGGGTTTGGTCCTGAGATTCCAGGCTGGTGTAGATTGTTTTCGTGGCTAAATTCCCAGGTGAGCGAGTACAATTTGTTGAGAACGATCAACCAACAATTGGAGTAAAACATGGAACTCGGCTCATTTTCAATTAGTTTGGCTGTCAAGAATATTACTGCATCGCAGGCGTTTTACGAGAAGCTAGGTTTCGAGGTTTTTATGGGAAATACTTCACAGAACTGGCTGATCTTGAAGAATGGCGACCACGTTATTGGGCCTTTCCAAGGAATGTTTGAAAGGAATATATTGACGTTCAACCCTGGCTGGGACGCTAACGCTCAAAAGCTGGATGCATTCACGGATGTGGGGAGTTACAGCGCCAACTGAAGGCACAGGGCGTCGAGTTGACGGACGAAAGTACGACGGGGCCAGCATCTTTTATGGTGATCGATCCCGACGGCAATCCGATCCTTCTTGATCAGCACGTCTAAACAGGAATTCCCCTATGAATGAATCAGCCGTAGTCGATTACATCACTAAGACTTTTCCTGAAGTAGAAGCAACCTCAAGCCTTGGATATACCTTTTTTTTCTACAGATCCGAGCGCAAACTTCCCTTCGCGACTCTCATAGCTTCCGACTACGATTATGACCGGATATCGAACCTGGATCGCCCGGGAGTGTTTCGCCTGAATATTGGCATTAGCAAACAGACTTTCCAATCTCTATTCGGTACAACAAAAGTGGATGTCAGTAACTATGATTTCACCGCATTGGATGTGATCATGCCACATCCGGATTATGCCAAACAACATTTCGTTTGTGTGCTTTCTCCGAGTGAGACGACCTTTGAGAGAGTAGGCGCCTTGCTTGCGGAAGCGTACGATATAGCCGTCCGGAGATATACGAGCCAGAACAAAAACAAATGAGACCATCGCCGACGAAGAACTTTGGCGATAATGGTCCTTGACAGCGACCATCCCCTCCAATAAAATGATAATACTGGTCTAAAACAAAGAAAGGAGGCACGAAAAATGACAACCATTAATTCTTCCCCAAGCTGTATTTGGAGCGCGCCTCCCATCGGTGAATTCTAGCAACGATTGTATTCATTTGCTTTGATCCTTCGACCGCAGGCGTAGCTCACCCTGCGGTTTTGATTCTCTCCTTATCGCAGGGTGCAACCCTGCGATTTTATTTTCCGCAGGATGGTCCATAATCTAGGAAAATAAATAATGAAAATCTCTTTAAACAAGCTAGATGCAGAAGATATAGAAGCACAAAATTTCGTAAAGTTCAAAAGCAAAAAACATAAGCTGACAGGTAAGCAGTCTGTGACGCAGCTCATTACGCGCGCTGAAAATGCAGATCCCAATTCAAAATTTACGAATACCGACCTGAACGTACTCTCCAAGATGGGCTTTCTTGACGAGCTGATTTCCGGCATCAAAACTGGAAAAGAGGGGTCGGTCTTTCTTGGCAGAAATTCAGATGGGTTTGTTGCGGTAAAAGTGTAGACCGATCTGCGAGTCCGCTCGTTCAAGCGCG
>DATHUN010000089.1:0-20332 GCA_035462205.1 Anaerolineales bacterium | reverse complement strand
GTCCGCAAATATATCCCTGAAATTTTGAAGTCCAACGAATTTGGGCGGCGAGAGTAAATTCCAATCCGTAAAAGACAAACCCAGCGATGCGAGTATTGGGATCAGTGTAAATACGATGAGACCCAGCAAACTAGGCGCCAGAAATAAGATCGCATAAGGAATATCATGCTTCATGCGAAAGGACATTTTTTTAGTTGGGGTCACAGCCACGAAATCCTCCGGCGATAGTGTCCTTCCCTGTCTCCTATTTAGAGCACAGGGAAGGACAAGAAGATACCAATAAGCGTTTGAAGCAGGTGTTCTTACTGGTTGGCTGGTTCCGGTGGAACTGCACAGGCAGCTTTGGCCGCTTCTTCAGCAGAAATTTCACCATTCCAATAGGATTCCAGGCCAACGTCCACACCATCGCCCGTGAATTGATCCCAGTTTAAGATCTTGGTCGGTAGCCGGCCCTTGGCCGCGGAGGCCTGTCCAATCTGGACATTCAGGGTATTCACCGGCGTGGCATTCTGCGGGGGCTTTGCGATGAAGGCATCCGTTACCGAGGGGCGAGGCGGCACACCCCAGCCATAAACAGCCGCTTCCAGGTCATAAACTTCTGGGGATGCCAGGAATTTCATGAACTCCCAGGCCGCTTCCTTATTCTTCGATTTGGCAGCCATCACGTAATTCGTAAGGTGTAAAAAGGTGGCTTCCGATTTCCCTTTCGGCAGGGAGACCATACCCCATTTGAATTCGGCCTGTTCCTCATTGGCAGGAATATCCCATCCACCGGTTTGATACATTCCCACCCTGCCCGTGATAAACAAGTCCCAGCCACCCATGCCCAATCCTTCCAGCTCTTGGGGAGAAGGGGAATAACCTTGGCGGATGAAATCGCCGTACCAATCTAGGGCTTCTACGGCGGCTGGCTCTGCGAGAGTACATTTTGTACCGTCAGCGCTAATGATATCGCCGCCATTCATCCAGACATAAGGTAGCCAGACGGCCCACCATGTATCTGCAAAGAATCCGTACGTTTTATCGGGACCTTCGCCACTCGTCATCGCTGCGGCCGCTTTCTTGAAATCATCGATGGTCCAGCCCTCAGCAGGTGGAGTCACCCCGGCCTTATCGAACAAATCCTGGTTATAGTAAATTCGTTGGACATCGAAGGTGTCTGGCATCATGTAGACGTGTTTATCTGGCCCCCGGAAAAAGTCGATCACGCTGGGATAGAAATCTGTCTCTTTTAGATCCGTGTCTGATTCGAAGAAGGGAGTTAAATCCGCTGCCACACCCTCCTTAATGAAGGGAGCTACGAATACATCGCCAGATACAAAAACATCGGGCGGATTGCCCGCCGCGATTTGCGCCAGGACCGTCGTATCATAGTCACCGGGGACAGGCTGTTCTTCTACTGTAATATTGGGATGTTTCTCCTTAAACATTTTAACAATGATGGGGCGCATAACTTGTTCCGTCTCTTCCCCAGGATAGGCAAATACAATCTTGCCTGAGGGTTCCCCACCTGATGGAGGAGCCTGGGTCGGTGCGGCTGCCGACCCGCAGGCAGGGGCAAACAGCGTGACGATCAGTAGTAAAGCCGATAACCATTTGCTAGTTTTCATTCTTCTCTCCTTTCCAAAAGACATAAAACTCACAGAGGAGACGTTGATCTGCATTCATCTTCACTTGCATCATTCAACCTCCTTTCACACGTGAGTGAAATCCAAAACGATCTGCAAAGCATTCTCCGGTTCCTGATCCAGAATACGGAAAGCTTCTTCAGCCTCTTTTGCGGGAATAATATGGGTAACGATAGATTTCAGATCGATCACTCCCTCTGTCTGCAAACGCATGAAGGTTTGAACCAGTCGTAACTGATTCCAGCGATAGGTCAATTCGGGATCTGTACCAAAAATCTGGGAACCGACGATGTTGACGCGGTTATGGTGGAATTCCTCACCCAAGAACAAGCCAGCCGCTTCTCCCTGAAAGAAGCCCAAAGCAACCACTTTGGCTGAATACGCCACGGAACGGACTGCTTCGTTGAGAGCACGGCTGGAGCCGGTTGCCTCGATGGCGACATCCGCGCCGCGGTTATCGGTGATGGCGCGAATTCGTTCTGCCACCTCTCCATCCTCTGCGTTGAGCACGATATCGGCCGCATGGCTTTGTCGAGCAATTTCCAATCGTTTCTCAAAACGATCCACGCCAATGACCTGGGCGCCTGATTTCTTGGCCAGCCGTCCTACGATTTGACCTAAGGTTCCCATTCCAAAAACCACGACCGTCTCGCCAATCCGAATGCGGGCGTCATGCACGCCATTCAGAGCAATCGCCCCGATCTGGGAAAATAGACCAAACATCGCCTCAAGCGACTTGGCTTGAACCCGGTCGCGGGCATACTCTTCTGGGACGATATGATGGGTGCGATGCCCCCAGGTCCCGAAGATGACATCTCCTATCGATACATCTTGTACTTCACTTCCTACTTCGACGACTTCACCAACTTCTTCATATCCCCAGCCGCTGACCGGGTACTGTAAGCTTGGTTCTTCCGACGGCACAAATAGCTTGCGGGATGGATCCCATTGTTTATGCAAATAAGGATTGCTACCGCGGTAGGCAGTCAATTCCGTCCCCGCACTGATGCCCGAATATGAAGTTCGCAAACGTACTTCATGGGATTTGAGAGGTCGGTCTTCATACGATTCGAATCCCACTTTTCTTGGTTCCGTGAAAACAACAACGTTTCCCATATCGGTTCTCTCCTAAAGATCGAGTATTGGCTAAGGTTGAGACAGATGCTGCGGGAGCCAGGTAAACAGGCCAATCGCTATACTGGGACCCGCTTGTACTTTATAAGAAGGCGAGCCACCTGGAATTTGAGGCCATCCGTCCACATACCGGATGGGATCCATCAACATAACACGAGGGTAATAGTCATCGCCGGGAACCACATCATGGTGGCCGGGGTCTTTTGCGTTGATGGCATGATAAAAAATCCAATCCTGTCCGGAAGCATCAGTGAAAACAGCGTTATGACCGGGTGCTGTCCAGACTGCGTTTGCTTCGAGAATTACGCTGGATGATGATCGAGAGCCGGGGACATCTCCCAGTTTCTCAAAGGGGCCCATAGGACTGGAAGAGCGGGCTGCCATGACAGCATAGTGAGCGCCCTCCCCACAACACGCATCGCCCGAAGTGAATAGGTAATAGGTTCCCTGTCTATAAACCACCCACGCGCCCTCCAGTAACCCTTCGTAGGGTCGCCCACGAGCTGGGGTCAGAACAAACGTGGGAACACTGTCTGGCTGAAAACTTAACCGATCGGGGGAAAGTTCCTGGACACGGATTGGAGTCGAGTTTGATCCCCAATAGAGGTAATGTGTTCCGCTTTGGGGATCGTCGAATGCAAAGGGGTCAATGTGGCTAAATCCTGGACCACATTTGAGTGGCTCGCCTTTATCGGTAAACGGACCGGCCGGTTGTTTCGCCGTAGCAACCGCCAGACATAGACCTCCGCCCTGATCGGGATCGGCGGAATAATACATATAATAAACGCCATCATCATAAATGACATGTGGGGCCCAAAAGTCCCAGGTGTATTTGGCCCAGACGGGTTTTTCTGGCAAAGCATCGGGGAGACGCTGCCACTCAACCAGATCTTGGGAACGAGCGATCTGAATGTTTTGATAATCAAATTGCGGCGTGATCCCCTGAGTGGCATATGCGTAATACCAGCCATCCGCGGCCTGCAAAATGCTTGGGTCGGGAAAATCAAAATCGAAAATAGGGTTTTGATAAGAGGTTTTGGTAGTTAAGATTGGCAGGCTCACACGCCCTGGTAATCCCGGTACCGCGTATAAGATCAGCAATAATACGCCTGCAGCAATCAATAAACCCAGAATACGCCAGGAGACGCTAGCCTTTCGAGATGATTCGCGGGTAGGCGTTTTTGTCTTAGCCATGTGCACAGGATTCAAATGGACATCAATACATGAACCGCAAGCAAAAGAAGAGAGTCCCTGGCCCTGTTATGCTCTGAAAAGACGATAGAGATGGCAGTCTGCTGGAAAACGGAAACCAGCATATGGAATGAAAGGATGGCAAGGCACAGCGGCGACCTCCTCGAAAGAAAAAGCAGCAGTTCCCCCACTGTAGGCTGCAACAGCATCGGATCAACCTTTAAAACATATTCGTAGGTATTAAAACATAATTTATCTTAAGAGTCGAGTCAAGCCAGTATAGCATTCACCCTTGATACGCAAGCCAATCAACAAGGTGGGGAACCGCGCCTGCCCACCTTGTTGATCTACGACGCTACTCCCGGATCTCCCCCCGCCACAGGCGCTGCATCTCTTCACTGGTCGCCAGCAGGTCGTCCAACTTGCCCTGGGCTTCGATGCGACCTTCCTTCATCACTACGATCCAATCCGCGCGACGCAAAGCTGGGTGGCGGTGTGATACCACGAAACAGGTCAGCCCGCCATCGGCCGCGGCACGACGTTCATCCAGCCGCTGCCACAGCAGCTGCTCGGTCTCCACATCCAGGGCGGACGAGAGGTCGTCGAACACCAGCAGCTCAGGGTCACGCACAAACATGCGCGCCGCGGCCGAGCGCTGCACCTGCCCACCCGAGAGGCGCACCCCGCGTGGCCCAACCAGCGTATCCAATCCTTTCTCCAACAAAGCCACATCCGATTCCAGAACGCTGGAATGGATCGCACCAGGCAGATCCACTTCGTCTTCTGGCAGCCCGAGCAGGATGTTGTCACGCAGCGTTTCCGAAAAGAGGCGCGGCACCTGGGCAGTGTGCGCTGAGCGCGGAGGGCGGAAGAACGCTGCAGGGTCAGCTACCGGCTCGCCATTCCAGCGGATCTGACCGGAATCGGGGTTGAGTAGTCCGCTCAGGATCCGAGCCAGGGTAGATTTTCCGCTGCCCACTCGCCCGGTGACCACGACGAAATCGCCGCGCCGCAGGTGAAAAGAAACGCCTTGCAGGCCCGGGCTGTGCTCGGAGGCCGGGTAGCGGTAACTGATGTCGCGTATCTCTAGTGACTCCAGCCGGTCGGCAGCGGACTTCAGCGGGAAGCTCACTTCCGGCAGCGGGCCGCTGTCATAGATGGGATGAGTCTCCACCAATACGGAGGGCGGCTCCGGGCGAATCAACTCCAACAGGCGCTCGATGGAGACTGCCTGGGTCTTATAGTCGCCATAAAATGTGCCTATTTCCGAAGGCACCTGGGTGGTAAACCACAGATAACTGACAAATAAGGCGAAATCACCTACGGTAAACGTGCCCTTACCGATCGCTGTTCCCGCCATCAATAGCATGACCCCGATGCCAAAATTCACCACCGAGTTATTGAGCGCGGAGAGCAGGCCGCGATAAAACACCTGCTGCGCTTCAACCTGGGCGCGGGCGCGGTTTAGCTCGGCCAGATGATGGGTGACAGCCTGCTCGGCACCGGCTACCTTCACTGCCTGGACAGCGCCAAACAGCTCTCCCAGGAAGCCTGTCGCCGCATCTAATGCCAGCCGGCCCTGCCTGTATGTGATCAGCAGACGCCCCCAGGCCAGACGACTCAGGATGATGCTGCTGAACAGCGGGATAAAGATCACGAGAGTGATCGTCAGGTTTATGCGCGCCATGATCACCACGGCGACGGCGGCGGCGACCCATTTGCCCACCTGTTCCGGAATCCAGGTCGGGAAGTCAGTGACCTCCCCCATATCCTCATAGTGACGGAACCGGTTGAGTGCCTCGCCTGGAAAGACCGGTAAGGGCTGGTCACTCCGTCGTCGCAAAATGCTGGCCATCAGGTTGGCCCGCAGCAGCGAACTGACAAGCAGTCGAAAGGTCATACCGTAATACTCATAACCGATCGCCACAAACAGGCGCGCCATCTCGATGCCCAGGTAAAGAGCGATCATGGCCCATAAGAAGGAAACGTTGCTCTGCTCTCCCTGGATTGACAGGCGGTCGAATATGGCTTTCACGATCAGGCCCGGGGCAAGCTGCTCGCCGAAGAGCAGCAGGGAAAACAAGAAGTACAGGTTGTACGGCCACCACTGGTTTTGGATCATCAGCGCGGTGAGCTGCCATGTGGGAATCGTGGCTTTAGACGAGGGCAGGTTGGTCTGAGGGATACTGGTCATGCGAGAGCCTCTTCTAACCCGGTTTGTAGTAAGTGATAGAAACGTGAGGTGGGGTCAACAGCCAGCCTGGCGCGTGGACCATATTCCACCACACGGCCGTTTTCCAGGATCAGGATGTCGTCGGCGCGCTGGACGGTCTTCAGCCGGTGCGCGATGACGACGCCCGTGCGTTCCGCAAGCAGGCGGTCTACGGCTCGCTCCATCAGCGTTTCCGTGGCTGGGTCCAGTCGCGAGGACGCCTCATCGAGAATCACCAGCCCAGGGTCTTTCAGGAACACCCTTGTGAAAGCCAGCAGCTGAGCTTCTCCTGACGAGAGACTCTGTCCGCCGGCCAGCGCTGTAGCCAGCCCCTCTGGCAGTGACTGCGCCCATTGCCACAGGCCTAACTGCTTCAATACATGTTCTAGCTGCTCATCTGGGATGGCGCGGTTGAAAAAGGTCAGGTTATCGCGCACAGTGGCCTGGAACAACTGCACATCCTGCGTGACCATGGCCACCCGTCGACGTAGATCATCGAGCTGTAGCGCGCGCAGGTCCAACCCGCCCAACCGTACCGAGCCGCGTGCGGGATCATACAGGCGGAACAACAATCGAGTGAGCGTAGATTTTCCCGAGCCTGTGCGACCAAGGATTCCCAGCACTCGTCCGGGTTTGATTTCAAAGCTGACCCCGCTCAGAGCGTTGGCATGGCCCGAACCATTCGTTTCGTTTGGGCCATCGGCGAGACTGCCATTATTCTTCTGGTTGTCATCGTAGTGGAAGGAGACGCCCTCGAAGCCCACCGCCAGTGGTCCGTCCGGCAGAATGTTCCGCGTGGCTTCGGGCAGCGGATCGCCCACCCTGGGTCGCAACTGGAAGAGCTCATTGATCCGTTGCATATTGGCCGCAGCCTGTTGGAAATCTTCCGCCTGCCCGCGTATCCCTTGCAGCGGATCCGAGAGCATGCCCACATAATAGGTGATCAAATACCCCGTGCCCAGGCTGGCCTCCCCTCGCATATAAAGGAACACGCCGATGGCCAGGCCGGCCGCATACCCCAGCACGTAGACCAGGTTGGTCAGGTTATAGGTCAGGCTAGAAAACACGACCGCCGCACGCGTCTTGCGAGTAAAGTCGCGCATGTACTCGTACAGGTGGCGCATGACATAGGCCTCGGCTCCCGCCGCACGGATCTCGTCCGCGCCGCTGATGCGCTCTTCGATATAGCTGTACAGCCTCGCACTCGCCTGCCGTTCAGCCGCCCAGCGCGGCACTGCCACTTTCTGGATCGCGCGCAGAACAAGCAGGGTCAGCAGCGTATAGACGAGCATACCCAATCCCAACCAGTTGTTCTCACGGAACAGGAACACCAGTATGCCCACCACCAATAGTCCATTTCCCATCACGTGTACGATGAAGATAGAGAGGAAGTTCGACAATTGGGTTACGTTGCCGTCCGCCCACTCAATCAGTTCGCCGGGCGTGTGTAATTTATGGAAGGGCATATCGAGGCGCAGAATGTGCAGGGTCAAGTCCGCGCGCAGGCGGTTCGTAGAGGTCCATCCCACGAGCGCGGCCATGTACTCCGCCGCCAGGTTCAAGCCTTGCTGCAGGATGGCGAAGGTTAGAAACAGCCCGGCTGCCAGATTCAGGCTGCGCGCTGGGACGCTACCTTGGGCCGTATCCAGAAAATAACGCAGCACTTGTGGGTTGATCAGCTTAATAGCAATGCCTAAGAGTAAAACGGTCACCATCAAGATCACCGACCCCATCTGCGGTTTAAGGTAGCGGGAAAGCAGATCGCGGTATTGGCGAAGCGAAGTATCCACCGGGGACCGCTTGGAACCATTGAGCGTAAATTCGCCCATATGTTTTTATCTCCTGATTCTTCGAGAAACCTTACCGAGTGCTGCAAAATCTGCTTAACTTTCACTTGGAGTTTCAACCTGCAAGTCCAATTGAAAAGTTAACTTCTTGATGCGACAAGCGGTAAATAAAAACCACGGGTGGCATAAGCGCACCCGTGGCATGGTTTCAGAATCACGAACCAGTTTAGTCTACAGGCGCACTCATATACCGAAACAGCATGAAACTATATAAAGCTGTTGACATATGAAATGCACCTCCTCCGCAAAAGATTTTGACTTAACTGGACTTAATGTATCAGGTTAGTATCCATGTGTCAAGCACAGAACTGACTTTGCCAATAAACGCACATGCAAAATCAAAGTGATTGCCTATCGAAAATCCTTATTTCGAGAGTGTATCTGCTCCAAAAACTGGCTATCAAAAGCGCCCCCGTGCTTGGTTCGGCAGCATGGCCAATAGCACAATCACCGTGAGCCGGTTGAATAGAAACGCAACATGAGATCTCATAGTTCTTTTCTCCTCCCGGGAAGAACGAACCCAGTAATTCAGACAACTACTATCCATCATAGACAGATAAAACTCCTTTACAAGAGGCAGTAAAGAACTGCTCGCAAGTGCTCGCAAAGATACGCCAAATAGAACGTGAAACCCTCGATTTCCGCCGATAATTGAGGCTATCGCAATATCCTGTGACGGAGGAAGAAAACCAGCTAAAAGTGAATTCACAGCTGGTTTTCATGAGTTTCATGTTTGTTCAATCTTGTTTTCGTATACCTTGTGAAAACAGGATCGTTTGCTCTGGAACTGAGGCTCTACATATTCCTGGCTCATCAAAGTCTCCTTGATCTCTAGATAAACTCGACACAATTTAAACATAAATTTTTAAGTATCTTGTAATTCGCCAGTACTAGAATGACGGCGAAGAAAACAGGAGGCATAAATGTCTTGGAGAAGAGTTCTTTACGCGGTTTTTATTGTAGTAGTGGCTGGGGTTTCAGCATTGACTGGCGCGATCGCCGGCGGAACAGCAGTATTTCGCGCTGTGCAAAACCGCAGCAGTCTGCCAACATCCGTACAAAAGGTCATCCCGGCTAGCAACACAAATCCCAACCAAACGTTTACTTTCGATACCACCGATCTCCAAACGTCGATCACAAAGGCGGTACAAAAAGTCGGACCCGCGGTGGTCACTGTTGTAGGCAAAATTCCCGGTCAAATGACGTTTTTTGGCAGCACGGGAGACCAGACCGTCAGCGGCACCGGATTCTTTATTACCGATCAGGGATACATCCTGACGAATAATCACGTGGTCGAGGGGACGAAGGAGGTGAACATCGTGCTCTCCGATGGAACACAGCAGACCGCTACGATTGTAGGCACCGACCCTTATGCTGATATCGCCGTTCTAAAGGCGGATGGGAAGGTACCTGCGGTGGCTACGCTGGGAAACTCCGATAAGCTCGATCCAGGTGAATCGGTAATTGCGATCGGCTCACCGCTTGGCGATTTCAAGAACACCGTCACCGTGGGCGTCGTCAGTGCGACAGGTCGTTCGATCGATAACGGGAATGGCTACACTATCGAAAACTTGATCCAAACGGACGCAGCAATCAACCATGGCAACTCCGGCGGTCCGTTGGTGAACCTTGCCGGTGAAGTGATCGGTATTAATACCCTCGTGGTCCGCAACAGCGGCATGGGAGATGTGGCCGAGGGACTCGGGTTTGCAATCCCGGTCAATACGGCACAAGCCATCGCCCAGCAAATTATTCAGCAAGGTTATTTCGCTCGGCCCTACATGGGAATCAGCTTCCAGCCGATCAATCCCGCTATTGCTTCCCAATATAACCTACCAACACAATGGGGCGCTTACGTTACTAAAGTGGAATCGAGTAGTCCGGCGGATAAAGCAGGTTTGCAAGAGAATGACATTATCACGAAAATCGGTGACGTCACGATCGACGAGACACATTCGTACATCAACTCACTGTTCAAATACAAACCCGGCGATACAATCCCCGTGACGGTGGTCCGCAATGGCAAAGACACACAATTGCAAGTTACACTAGGGGAAGCAAAGCACCTATAAGTTCTCTGCACGGTGAGAAGGGAAAGGCAGGGATGCATCCCTGCCGATTTAAATATCATAGGGTCGGGCAGCTGCCCGACCCTATGTTTTTACATTTGTTATTCCCGGAAAATTCTGACGTGCCTGCGTGGTTCCTTGCCATACGAATGGCTCACCAGCTCGGCGCTGCGTGCCATTTCATGTTGGAGCCTTCGCACCAGAGATGGTCCAGGCGGTAGATCCACCCAGCGTTCACCGTTGAGCACGGCAGTGATTGCCTGTTGCGTTTGGTCGCGTACCGCGTCCGCATCAGATGATATAAAGCTTTCACCCTTCAAATTGAAGAGGTCACCCAGGAACTGTTCCATCTGTCCCACCGTGGTGGAACGCAGAACGTAAATCGGCACACCACGGCTCTCTGCATCCACGATGGTTTGCTGGCGGTCGCGGTAATACGTGCGGAGTGTGACCAATGCATCGGCTTCGTTTGGTTCCTTAACTACAATCGCCGGCACACCCAGTCTCTTGGCGGCCTGCATTAAGCGATTGCGTGCAACCCCATAGGGATAAATTTTTATGCTCTGCATAGCACCACGAACCGGTTCAAAACGCGCCGGCGTTGATGCAGAGATCGCCTCTTCCGAGGCACTTGTCCCTGTAAAAGGCGTAGCCGCAGGAGCAGGTGTCCGGCCACGCCGCGTTGTTTTGGAGTCTTTTCCATCCAACCGCGATTTTTCCGTGGAGGCGATCTTTTCAATTTGGATCGCGCCTTTTTCGTCGCGCGTTCGCACTTCGGGGGGCAGCGGGAAGCCACGCAGCAACGCGTCGACGGATGCCATGATATCGGTATGAACCGCGAAACGGTCACGGGTTTGGATCTCGATCAGCACGTCGAATGTAGGTGGCGCGCGTCGCTCCAGGACCGTTTTCTGCGTCCCGCGCCGTCGTGCTTCCTCATCCGATAACGTGACCGCTTCAATACCACCGACCAGATCGCTCAACGTCGGGTTGAGCAACAAGTTGTCCAGCGTTTGACCATGTGCCGTGCCGATGAGTTGTACACCACGTTCGGCGATGGTGCGTGCTGCCAGTGCTTCGAGCTCGCGTCCAATCTCGTCGATGACGATGACCTCCGGGTTGTGATTTTCCACCGCCTCGATCATGACTTCATGCTGCTGGGTGGGCACTTTGACTTGCATGCGGCGCGCCTTGCCCACGGCAGGATGCGGTACGTCGCCGTCACCGCCGATTTCATTGGACGTATCGACGATCACAACACGTTTCTGTTCAGCAAGGATGCGAGCCGCTTCACGCAAAAGCGTTGTCTTCCCTACGCCGGGGCGTCCCAGAATCAAAACAGATTTTCCTGATTCGATCAGGTCCTGGATGATGTCTACAGTGCCATAGATGGCGCGACCAACGCGCAGCGTCAGTCCCACGACTGCCCCGCGTCGATTGCGAATAGCGGAGATGCGGTGTAGAGTGCGCTCGATACCGGCGCGATTATCCGCATCGAATTCGCCCGTGCGCTCGTCGACATAATCGATCTCGGCACGCGTCACTTCGGTTTCGCGGATGTTGACCTCACGGTCCACAAACCGTGAAGTGGGAATACGTCCCAAATCTAGAATAATCTCAAGCAGGTTGTCGCTGTCATTCGCCTTTTCCACCGCATGGCGGATATCGAGCGGTAGAACATCGAGAAGTGCATCAAGATCGTCAGTTATTTTTAATTGAGTCATAGGTTAAATAGATGTGAAAAGTCACATACCAGGCAAAATTGTATTAAGTTGAGGGAAGTGACAAGGGAAAGGGAAACATTTACTTGCGCCGCCATATCCCTGCGCTGCGCGGCATACGGAAATTAAATGAAAATCACCATGGAAAAGTTCCTGCCTATTCATCGGTCTATATACTATTATACGAGAAATAGGCGGTCTCTGTATTGGAAATTGGTTCTACAAATATAGAAGATTCTTAACAGAAAGTAAATGATTTATTTCTTCTCGACCGCTTTGCTCACTCGGGAAGGCTGAATGCTGACACCCGTGGGTACCGCTGGGACCGTCTGCTGCTCCTTGACTAGGTGTGCTAGGTGCTTGACCATGACTGCTTGTCTATCTGCACCCTGCGCACCCAGGTCGGCAAGCACTGGCTCCAGCCAGGCCTGATACGAGCGGACACATACGTACACCGGCCGGTTGCGGCGATCGGGGAGGTTGGCAATCAAAGATGCCAGTTTTGCGCCCGCGTCCCGGGTTTCGGGGTGGATTAACGGCACGAGCACAATTCCATAGACACCCTGCGATACGCTGACATAGGACTTTACACCATCGTTACACATCCAACCCGAGACACCTTTCGGCTGCGGCTCAATCGGATGCAGCAAGGGCGGGACAATCTGCTGATAAAGGTTCTGCACGGAATGCAAATCCAGAGGTCGAACGCGCCTCCACATCCCGGCAGGACTTGCATCCGTGATTTGCGAGACATCCCACATTCTTTGCCAGGCATAGACCGAGAAGCCGGCTTTGCGCAGCGGCACAAACGCCTCACTTCTCTCATCCACTTCTGCCAGAACATGAAAAGCGCCCCATTCCCCTGCCTGGATGGCAAGATTTTCAATGAGCAGCGGTAGATCGGGATGATTTAGTTGCGATGTGGGTGCGAGATAGAGCAGCTTTGCGAAGCTTTCCTTGCGTGAATGGACAATGCCTCCCAACACCGGGTCTTCACTGCCGTTGATGATCGCCGAGTAAATGTGGCGCACGGGGTTGACATAGGCAATCAAGCCCACTGCGCCCAGTGGATTTCCGCGCGTCAACGTGCGCGCGGTATCCAAGCCGATTGCTTCATCACGGAAGCTGTAGACGTAGGGTAGATCGAAAATAGCCAGTGGGCGAATAGACATTTAGACCTAATCAGCCAACGAAAGAAAATACTCGTGAAAACGTGTGTCGCGAGTCAGTTCAGGGTGAAAAGATGTGGCGAGGAGATGTCCCTGTTGTGCGGCGACGATCCTTCCGTCCGGGACGGAGGCGAGAACCTTTGCATCACCGTGCACTGACGCGATGATCGGCGCCCGGATGAATACGGCGTGATAATCATCTTTTGTATTCGTCGCCTGCTTGACTTCCGGCACGTCCAGATCTGCTTCGAACGAATCCACCTGACGACCGAACGCATTGCGCTCCACCTTAATATCCATGAGTCCGAGCAGTGGTTGCTCCCGGCTTACATCCTTCGAGAGAAAGATCGCGCCGGCACACGTTCCCCAGATTGCGTGCCGTTGACCAAATTCCTTCAGTGGCTCCATCAAGTTATATGCCACGGCAAGTTTGCCAATCGTAGTTGACTCACCGCCCGGGATGATCAAGCCGTCCAACCCTTTGAGATGTTCGGGCAAACGAACTTCCCAGGTGTCTACCTTCAAGCGTTTGAGCATGGCGATATGTTCGGCGAAATCGCCCTGTAATGCAAGTACACCGATTTTCATAATCTTTTTGTAGGGGCGGGATCACCCCGCCCTTACTACCAACCGCGTCCTGCAATCTTTTCTGTCTCGGGCATCTGCGAGATATTTCGTCCGACCATCGGCTCGCCGAGGTTTTTGCTGACTTCAGCGAGAATGGAAGCATCCTGATAGTGTGTCACGGCTTTGACGATCGCCGCGGCGCGTCGAGCCGGGTCACCGCTCTTAAAGATACCGGAACCGACGAAGACGCCATCCACGCCGAGCTGCATCATCAGCGCCGCGTCCGCTGGGGTGGCGACTCCACCCGCTGCGAAGTTGACCACAGGCATCCGCCCGAGTTCCTTTGTCTCTCGCACCAGGTCGTATGGCGCGCCAATTTCCTTCGAATAACGCATCAATTCTTCATCGACCATCGTCGTCAGGCGGCGAATATCACCGAGCACCGTACGGGCGTGGCGGACAGCTTCCACCACATCTCCGGTCCCAGCTTCGCCTTTGGTGCGGATCATCGCCGCGCCTTCGCCGACGCGTCGCAGTGCCTCACCAAGATTCCGGCATCCGCAGACGAACGGCACTTTGAAGTTGTGCTTCAAAATATGATTGCTTTCATCAGCAGGGGTCAACACTTCAGACTCGTCAATATAATCCACGCCGATCGCTTCGAGAATTTGTGCTTCCACAAAATGCCCAATACGACATTTTGCCATGACAGGGATCGACACCGAATCGATGATCTTCAGAATTAAATCGGGGTCCGACATGCGTGCTACACCACCGTTGGCGCGAATATCCGCGGGCACTCGCTCGAGCGCCATGACGGCACATGCTCCTGCTTCTTCGGCGATCTTCGCGTGTTCCGGTGTAACCACATCCATGATGACGCCACCTTTAAGCATCTGTGCCAAGCCCTTCTTTACTGCGAAGGTACCAGTTTGTTGTTCCATTGTCTTTCTCCTTTTCTACCGCTTGCTTTATAAAACTAAACTTTTCACCAGCTCAATAGGCTGCAAGTTTTGCTATAGATGCGGCACTTTGATAATAATGACAAAAATATTCTACCACGCTGTCATTCTGGCAAAAGAAGTGGCAAAGCGTGATGCCTACATCGCCTATATGCTTATTTTAGGCAAAAAGCGGCATGTGTTAAGAGCCAATACTTTCCAATACGAAATAGACCAATTTACTGGATTGGGTCAAATTGAGATAAATTGGCTCTATCGCACTGCACAAAAGCCAACTATATTAATCATACCAATGCTTTGGAGATTGAAACATGCGCATTCCATTTGACCGTCAAAGTGCAATTCCGCTTTACCTGCAGATCAAAACCTATTTGCAAGAGGGGATTCTATCAGGCAGCCTGGCAGCTGGCACACGCTTGCCAGCCAGCCGACAGCTTGCTCAAGAGTTGGGTGTCAACCGCATCACGGTCGAGAACGCGTATGCTGAGTTGGAGTCAGAGGGGTTGATCTTTTCCAAGTTGGGCAGTGGCACCTACGTGCTGCACCCAGATCCAGTTTTATCCCTTCCGAAGAATACCTCAGATGCGCCCTGGCCACTCTGGCAACAGAGTGTAGTAGAGCAAGCTAAAGTCAGCCCAAGGGAATTGTCATCTATTCAGCGTGCAGCCCATCCACAGCTGATTAGTTTCGCCAGCGGTATTGGGGATGCCAATTTATTCCCGGCGGAGGATATTCGCAAGGCGCTCCAGGCTGTCATGCGCCGTGACGGGAGTGCCGCACTAGATTATGGGGAGCGCAATGGGTATGGTCCATTACGTAAGAGCATCGCCCACATTTTAGCCAGCCAGGGAATACAAACGCAGCCGGGCAATATTCTCGTTACGGCCGGTTCCCAACAGGCTTTATCCCTGGTCTCTCAACTGCTTCTCAATCCCGGGGATGTTATTCTTGTGGAAAGTCCTACATATGCAGGTGCTCTGGACTTGTTTCGCGCGCTTGGCTTCAAGGTCGTGGGTATTCCGCTGGATGCGCAAGGGATGCAGGTCGAGCATCTAGAAACACTGCTCCAACAGCATCATCCCAAGCTCATTTACACTATTCCTAATTTCCATAACCCGACCGGCACATGCTTGACGACTCCGCGCCGTCGCCAGTTACTTGTTTTGGCAGATCGCTACAATATTCCCATTATCGAAGATGATTTTGTGGGAGATTTACGATATGAAGGCCATACACAGCCAGCCCTAAAAGCCCTAGACCCAGGTGGTCGCGTGATCTATATCAGCACATTTTCCAAGATGCTTATGCCGGGTCTGCGGGTGGGTTTCATCACCGCCGATGGACCCATTTATGACTGTCTCTTTAATTTCAAGCGTCTGAACGATGTCGCCACTTCGGCTCTGATCCAGCGCGCCCTGGAAGCGTATATGACTGTGGGTCGATACCAGGCACATTTACGGCGTTCCTGCCAGATCTTCCGTAAGCGCCGTGATGTTATGGTATCCGCAATTCAGCGTTATCTGCCAAGTGGAAATCACTTCGACATGCCTCAGGGTGGATTGTTCATTTGGCTGCAATTGCCGCCGGGACTGAATTCTGAAGAGTTGCTGTCATTCGCATACGAAGAAGGTGTCGACTTTGCGTCGGGAAGCCCTTTCTTTCCGGAAGGAATCCAGGGCAGTAGTTGGCTGCGCCTGAATTTTGTAGCACAAGATCCAGTTCAGATTGAGGAAGGTATTAAGAGGTTAGGAAAGGCGATCAAGCGCTTGATGGTAGATCGGAAATGAATTATTTGCCGCAGTTAGAAAAGCGTATCTTTTCTAGATAGTCACATGCTAATAACGTTTATCGTAACGCAAACGCTACTACAAGTCCCCATGATGAATTATTTATGCCATCCTGGGGACTTGTTCTATCGGGCAGGTACTTGACAAAAATCCAGATTCGAATACAATTATGACAATGATACAATTATTACAATGATACAAAGATACAATTTATGACTAATAAGAAATTATTACTCCAAATTGATTTCCGCTCGGGCTTGCCCATCTATACCCAGATTGTCAACCAGGTGCAGGCACAGGTTGTAGCGGGAGTGCTTAAACCCGGCAACCAGCTTCCGACCGTTCGTGCACTTGCTGAAGAGTTGCGAGTCAATTTCAACACGGTGGCACGTGCGTACCGCCTATTGGATGAAGCAAGAATTATCTCCACCCAGCAAGGACGCGGTACCTATATCACAGAAATCCCACCGCCGAAAGTGACAGAGCAATTACGAAAGGAATCTTTGGAGGCGCTCACACATCGATTTATCAGTGAAGCCATGCGCCTGGATTTTTCGAAGGCAGAAATCAACCGGATAGTCAAAGACCAGCTCAAAGCCTGGGATGGATCAGACGAATCTGATAGCGAGTAACAAAGGAGAATACACGAATGGAATCAAAATTTATCAAATCAGTGTTGGAAAAGAAAAAGTCGCAACAGGCAGACTTACACATTTCAGCCATTGCCGTAACGCTGTTTGGCATTTGTCTGGCATTCGCTGTAGCAGGTGCATTACTTGGTGGCGGCAGAGTGCCCGATGCCTTGACTGGCATCTGGGTTGTATTTTGGACCCTGTTAGGCGTTTACTTCCTGTTTGCGCTCAAGGTTGCATCCCAATGGGAAAAGGCCGTGGTCTTACGCTTCGGTAGATTCCATGGGCTGCGCGGGCCGGGTGTTTTTTGGATCATCCCGATCATCGACTCGATTCCATCCTGGATCGATCATCGCGTGATGGTCACGCCATTCTCGGCGGAGAAAACCCTGACAAAGGACACAGTCCCTGTCGATGTGGATGCTGTCCTATTCTGGGTCGTCTGGGATGCTGAAAAAGCCGCGCTCGAAGTAAAAGATTACCAGTCCGCGATCGCATGGGCCGCCCAAACGGCGCTACGCGACATCATCGGTCGCATGATGCTGGCCGATATCCTGATCGGACGCTCCGCCATTGACGAGGAGCTGCAGCACATCATTGATGAGCGAACAACACCCTGGGGTGTGACAGTCCAATCTGTAGAAATACGCGACATCGTTATCCCGCAGGATTTGGAGGACGCGATGTCGCGCCAGGCACAGGCCGAACGAGAGCGCCAGGCGCGCGTCATCCTGGGCGAGTCCGAAAAGCAGATCGCGGCGTCCTTCTCGGAGGCATCCGAAATGTATGTTAATAATCCAACGGCGTTGCACCTGCGTGCGATGAACATGCTTTTCGAAGGTATGAAAGACAAAGGCGCACTGGTCATTGTGCCGAGTTCTGCGATTGATACGATGAACCTAGGCGGACTCAGCGGAATGATCTCGCTGGCACAGAATAATGCGCCAAAAGAAAAGTAACTATATTACATCCCTGTGGGGATTTTCCTCGTAGGGATCCAAGGAGAATGAATGAATACTCGCACCACAATCATTGTTGTTTTAGTCTTGCTGATCGCCGCCACCGCTGTCGGTCTGGCCCTGTGGAACCGTCTGCCTGACCCGATGGCATCCCACTGGAACGAAAATGATCAGGTCAACGGATACGTGTCCAAGTTTTGGGGCGTATTCCTTATGCCATTGATCACGTTGGGAATGTTGCTGCTGTTTCTGCTTATCCCCAATATCGATCCATTGAAGGCGAATATCGCTCAGTTTCGGGATGTCTTTAACCTGTTCATCGCGCTGATCGTTGGGTTCATGATCTATGTTTACTTCATCACTCTGCGATGGAATCTGGGTTATACCAGCCTCGGAGTCGGAAAAGCGATGATGCCCGCTCTCGGAATCCTATTCTTCTTTATAGGCTACCTAATGCGCAAGTCGAAGCGCAACTTCTTCATCGGCATCCGGACGCCCTGGACACTTTCCAGCGATAGGGTCTGGGACGAAACCCATCGCCTAGGCTCGGTTTTATTCATGATCTCGGGCGCGCTCGCCTTCGTCGGCGCGTTCTTTCGTGGACCCATCGCGTTCTGGCTGCTCTTTGTGCCTCTGATTGGTTCGACTCTAATTACACTTGTTTATTCCTATTTGCTCTATCAAAAGGAAATCAAGGCATAACAAGACATGGCAGCAGATATGTTCTGCTGCCATGTTTCACGTGAAACGAAAACATTATGAAAACTATCATCAACTGGAAAGTCTTTTGGCTTCTTTGGATAGCAAGCATCCTGGCGACAATAGCAGTATTGCCTTATGTCTTGGAGATGCAGTCGTCTGCGGTAGACCTGACAAAACTAGGATTACCGTTGTCTCTCATTGTGACCCTTCAAATCGTGCAAAACGCGATCCTGTGCGCCATCGCGATCTTTGCAGGATTATTCTTGGCAAAACGCGTCGGTTTGGGATCTCCGATCCTGGAAGATATCACGCGCGGCGAATCGATCGCCAACAAATTTCAGGCGGTTTTGCCGCTCAGCATGATCCTGGGCGTTCTTTCCACATTGATCGTCCTGGCTTTAGAGTTCTTCTATTTTCAACCGGTAATGAGCAAAGAGTTTGGGAACACGGCCGCTGCGCTTAGTCTGCAAACAGCACAACCTGCGGCATGGAAAGGATTCTTAGCCTCTTTCTATGGCGGCATCGTTGAAGAGATTCTACTGCGTCTGTTTGTGATGTCTTTGCTCGTCTGGCTCGGAAAGATCATCAGTAAAACCGCGGACGGTAAGCCAACCAGCGCTGTTTTCTGGAGCGCGAATATCCTGGCTGCAGTTTTGTTCGGGCTTGGACATCTGCCGGCCACGTCTATGCTGGTCCCACTAACGCCAGTCGTAATTACACGTGCCATAGCTTTGAACGGACTGATCGGCATCGCCTGTGGCTGGCTCTACTGGAAACGCGGACTGGAGGCGGCAATGATTTCGCATTTTTCGGCGGATCTTGTTTTGCATGTCTTGCTCGCTTTATAAGAGGTCATGATGACAGATGAAATCAAACTCTGGGATTATCAAGTCAAAACGATTGGTGGTGTATTCGGGACAAAAGATGAGCTGATCCAAGCAACTCTCAACGAATGGGGTGCGGAGGGATGGGAAGCGATCAATGTATTTACACCAGAGGGAAGTGGCAAGATCACCATCGTCGCCAAGCGGCCATTGACAGACCGGGCGCGGCGGATGCGATCCAGGCCACAGATGGACAGCAACTGACCAACCCAACTACTGACCAGAAACGCCAAAACCCAAATATCCGCCTGATTCAGGCGGATATTTGTCTATACATATTAGAACAAATATTCTAATCGTAAACGAGAGTAAAATTTCTTGATGCGATATGCACTTCTCATCGGCATCATCCTTGCATCGCTTTTCTTAGGTGCATCTACCCTCACGCGCGGCCATGAATGGGGAGACGATTTTGCCTCTTACATCATGCAGGCAGAAAGCATTTGGCATGGTACGACGCGCGAGTTCGTCCAGCACAACTCGATTACGATCTTCGAATCTTCGAACCAGATTGGGCCGATTGCCTATCCCTGGGGCTATCCTTTGATTCTGGCGCCAGTGTATGCCCTGAAAGGTATTCATCCCCTTGCCTTGAAGTTGCCCGGATTAATGTTTTATGCCGGATTTTTGGCATGCCTGTATTGGTTAATGCAACCTCGTCTTGGACAAGCAGAAAGCTTCTTGATCGTTGGTCTCTTTGCCTTCAACCCGCTGCTGCTCGGATTTTTGGACCAGATCCTTTCGGATATTCCTTTTTTATTCTTCTCGACCCTGGCGTTACTTTTTATGGAAGGCACACGAAAATTCACGACCAGACAATTGGTGATCACCGGAATCCTGATTTTTCTTGCCTATTTGATCCGCACAA
>DATHUN010000088.1:0-4567 GCA_035462205.1 Anaerolineales bacterium | reverse complement strand
GCCTGGTTAGAAAATCTTGCTGCGAAGCAGGGTGCCACAGAAGGCTTATTGACCAAGCCTGAAGAACGTCGCGAAGAAGAGCCGGAATGGGTAAAACAGGCGAAGGATCTCAGTGGGCAACAACTAACATCCCCGGTTACCCCCGAGCCCGAGTCTGAAACGCCTGCTTTGGATGACACGGGCATGTGGTTACGGAGTCTGGAAGCGGAAGAGAAATCACCGGAACCCAGCGCAGATGAGACCGCCACCTGGTTAAGAGGCTTGGAGGAAGAACAAACCTCTCAACCGGAATCTGCCGCAGACGAGACTTCGATGTGGTTAAAGAGTCTGGAAGAGGGCAAATTACCCGAGGCGGAACCGGCCGCGGATGAAACCGCGATGTGGCTGAAGAGTCTGGATCGGGATGAAACCCCTCCCGCCCAATCGGAGACATCCACGGATGCTTTACCGGAGTGGATGCAAAATATCGATCAGCAAGAATCTCCTGTTGCGGAAACAACAATCTTCGAACAGGAAATTCAGATTGAACCCATTTCGGAAACACCAGCGCAAGAACCGGTCAATACTGAGGAGTTCAAGCTGGAAGAGGAGAGCGTCCCGAACTGGCTGGCTGACCTTGACAAGGAAGAAGAAAAACCAGTTTCCGTATCTGGCGATGATGATCTGCCTGCCTGGTTGCGTGCGGAAGAGACAACCCCCGCCGCCGCTGAGCCGACCCGGTCGACCGACTGGCAACGTATGGAAGAAACACAGCCTGATATCATCTAGAGTCCGCCGCTCCAGGAACCGGAACAACCGAAGATCATTTACAGTCCGCCTCTCGAAGAAACTCCAGAGACTGCACCTGTTGCTCGGGAAGCATCCTTCGAACTCCCCGAAGAACTAAGAGTGGAACCCAGACAGGTCGAAGCTGCCCAAGAACCCATGCAGCGCCGTGAGCCGACTCCCGAGCCCTATCAAGAACCTGCGGCGCGGCGAGTTCCCGGCGTCGTGATCCCTACAGTTGATCCTGTGCTGGGGAGAGCACGTAACGAGCTTTCGCGTAATAACCTCAACGGTGCGCTCGAGTCGTATGCCAAGTTGATCAAGAAGGGCCGCTTCCTCGAGGAAGTGATTTATGATTTGCGTGATGCGGTATCTTATCGCTACCCCGTGGATGTGAATGTTTGGCAGTCGCTGGGGGACGCATATATGCGTGCCAATCGCCTGCAGGATGCCTTGGACGCCTATACCAAAGCGGAAGAATTATTACGTTGATAGGTTCATCCGGAGGGACGGGCAGTTGCCCGTCCCTCCTATTTTATTTTGGAGGAAATCTGTGGAACGATCGCTTGTCTTAGTCAAGCCCGATGGTGTGCAACGCGCCTTGATCGGAGAAGTCATCTCTCGTTTGGAACGCCGCGGGCTGCGCCTTGTCGCCTCAAAGTTCATCCAGGTGAGCAAGGAGCTCGCTGAAACTCATTATGCCATCCACAAGGGTAAGCCATTTTATGAGGGTCTGATCTCGTACATTATTTCCGCACCGGTGATGGCGATGGTCTGGGAAGGACCTAATGCGATTGCCGCGATCCGTCAGACGATGGGATCGACGCGTCCGACGGAAGCCGCACCTGGTTCGCTGCGCCATGACTTTGCCCTCGAAGTAGGGCGCAACCTCACCCACGCCTCGGATAGTGTGGAGAATGGCGTCAATGAAGTTGCCCTCTGGTTCACACCGGAGGAGTTAGTCGATTGGAAGCGGGACGTGGATCGCTGGGTGTTTGAGAAATAGTTCCCGTAAAAAGTAAAACATTCAAGGTCAAAGTTCCGTAGCGTATCAGCCTGCGGAACTTTTTGTTACTTCCATTGGATGTTGATATTGCTGCTTGTTACTTGGAATCTTAGGTCTGCTAATTGTTGAATCACTATATCTGCCTGACTTAGTGCTTCTTTGGAAATGGATGAGGCGATGGCGATTACCCTCATCCCTGCCGATTTGCCGGCCTGGATTCCTGCCGGTGCATCCTCCACCACAACACAATCAAAAGGACTGACGTTCAAGCGACTTGCGGCAAGCAGGTAGCCATCCGGCGCAGGCTTGCCAGCGTTGACATCATCCCCTGTAATGAAGACCTCTGGTGTTGGTAGTCCCACATGTTTCATGCGTGCACTCGCCACGCGAAACGAGCCGGACGTGACGATCGCCCATTGCTTTGGGGACAATTGACTCAACAGAGTTTGCGCACTCCCATAGGATCTCACTCCCGCCATGTCTGAAATTTCTTCATTCTCAAGAATATTAAGCTCATCCTCCACGGAAAGATGAGGCGCGACGATGTGAATCGTTTCACCGGCGCGGCGACCGTGCATGACTCCCATAATGGATTGTGGCTCAATCCCGTGGCGCTTTCCCCACTCTAGCCATAGCCTTTGGACGCGGAAAGCAGAGTCGACCAGCGTACCATCCAGGTCAAACAGGATGGCTTGACAATTCAAATCTGACATAAGCCTATGTTTTCAGGTCTCTTTCGGAACGCCGCGATTTCTGTTATTGGACTTTCAACAATACTTTGCCGTCGCTCCAAAGTTCTTCCAGGTCATAGTATTCGCGCATATCTGGCGAGAAGAGATGGACGACCACATCGCCGTAGTCAAGGACCAGCCAGCCTTCCCCCGACTGCCCTTCGACGCGTCCTTTTTTCTTGTAATCCTTCTTTGTTGCCTCGAGCACGCCTTTGGCAAGCGCGTCGAGCATACGGTCACTGGTGCCGTTACAGATGACGAAATAATCGGTAAAAGATGCGATGTCTTTGATGTCGAGCAGCAGGATGTCTTCGCCCTTTTTGTCCTCCAGGGCATCGACGATTTTATGGGCAAGTTCTAATGCGTTCAGATATCACCTCTAGGTTTATGATGTCACTTCCTTAAGGGCGCGGAGTATAGGCGAGCATAGACCGAGCCGCTAGGTTTTAGTTCACTTTTATACAGGTGAACCGAGTCTACTCTGGCACTGCCGGATAAGTCAACCTGTGTGCCTTCGATGGCGTGACGGATTTTCTGCTGCTCCGTCGCGCTGATATTTTGTTTAACGCGTCCGAGGGTAAGATGTGCCGAAAACGGATGCTCTTCGGCCTCATATCCTAAACGCCGTGAGGCCGATTCGACTCCGCGTTGGAGCGCATCCAGAGCAGGCGGGGCTTGGACTCCCACATAAATGACGCGCGGCCGCTTCAAGCTTGGAAACGCGCTGAGCCCCGTCAAACGGAGGCTGAAACATGGGATAGATTCAGCTTCATTGCGGAGCATCTGGATCAAAAATTCCACACTGGATGGCGACACATCGCCAAGAAATTTGAGCGTCAAATGCATGTTTTCGACCGGCACCCAACGGACAAGGGCATCGAGCGACTTACGCAGGTTGGTGGTCTCCTTATAAACATTTTGCTGCATCTCGGCTGGGATTTCAACAGCAATGAACGCGCGTAGCATGCTCATGAAGCTCTGGCTATCCTATTCGGCTGTTTAGAGCACGCTCGACCGCTTCTTTCAGATCAAGGAAGCCAACCGGCTTGGTCAGGTAGGAAGATGCACCCGCTTCCATTCCATTTTTGATATCTGCGGGCATGCTTTTCGCAGAAACCACCACCGCCGGAATGCCGGCGAGCTTTGGATCGCGGCGCATCTGGCGTAAGAGGTCGAGACCTGAGATTTCGGGCATCATAATATCCAGGATGACGACATCCGGTTTTTCGTCGGCCATCATTTTCAGGGCCGGTGTGCTGTTGAAGGTCTTTAATACACGAAAGCCGCTGACCCGCATCATTTCTGCGAAAAGCTCAGCGGCATCCTCTTCATCTTCAATGATCAAGACGGTTTTGGAAGTGGATGTCATAGAGTAAATATCTTTGTAATAAGATTAGCATAAGAGCGGCGAATTCGCAAGAGTTTTGCGAACATGGGCAATTTGTAAGAATTTGCCGTCTCTTTGTGTCTAGGAGAAGGATGATTTGGAGGCTTTATGAGTGAATTGACCGAATTTCGGGCTGAGAAGGATGACTTCTTTCGGCGCTATCCCCAAAGCCCTCTGACGCCTGAGCAGAGGCAAGGTTTTTTGGGGTTGAATTACTTCCCTGAGAATGATGCTCTCCGCCTCGAAGTACAAGTTGAGCCGTTGGCCGACCAGCAGCCGATGGAGATGCAGACCTCTACCGGTGGGGTGCAAATGTACACACGTTATGGGCGCTTTAAATTTCAGGTGGATGGACAGGATGCGGAACTGACGATCTACCAGAGCGAACACGGATACTTTTTGCCCTTCGTGGATTCGCTGGCGGGCAAGGAGACGTATCCTGCCGGGCGTTATCTTGATCCGGAGGCCTTGCCGGGCAATCGTTTCCTGGTGGATTTCAACCTTGCCTATAATCCCTACTGCGCGTACAACGAGATGTGGTCCTGTCCTATTACACCAGCCGAAAACAGGTTGAAAGTTCCGATCCGCGCCGGCGAAAAACTGTTTGATGAATAAAAAAGCTCTGGAAGTGTTAGCTTCCAGAGCTTTTTGTGTCAAAGAACGAGTCTTTCGAAGTAT
>DATHUN010000087.1:0-16957 GCA_035462205.1 Anaerolineales bacterium | reverse complement strand
GTGTGACGTTGTATTCCATCATGTCAATGTAGGTCGCTGCAGGTGCGCCATTCGTCAAGGACTCGAGGTGTAAATCGGTGATGACTTTGACACCCGTTTCATCGGCAATTTGCTGGGCGAGGGCGGTATTATCTGAGGCGTCCAAGAAAATGGCGGGTGCCTGGCTCGATTTAATCTGGTCGATCAATGCTGCCAGCTGCCGAGCGGACGGAGACGCCTCGGAGCTGAAACTTTCGATCACAGTACCCACCACTGTAAAACCATAACGCTCTGCCAAATATCCAAACGCTTCGTGATTCGTCACCAGCAATCGTTTTTCGGCCGGGATCTGATTCACCTGTTGGACGATCCATGCATCCAGAGTTTTCAATTTTTCAATATAAGCATCGGCATTGGATTTGTAAACGGCTTCCCCGGCGGGGTCGAAGTGGGTCAGCGCCTCCCGAATGTTTTCGACATAATTGATGACCAGGTTAGGGTCCAGCCACATATGCGGATCCACGCCATGCTGCGCGTCTGTCCTTGGAGGAATACCACTGGAGGCTTCGATCAGCGTCGCCTTCCCGTCCGCGTTGTCTAGAAGTGGCGTAAGAAATTGTTCATACTTGGCGCCGTTGACGATGATCAATTTGCTTTCAGAAATTTTTGCAATATCCTGCGGTGTCGCTTGGTAGGAATGAGGATCTGCGCCGATCGGCAGGATCGATTCCACTTGCAATCGGTCCCCTGTAATATTACGCGTGACGTCCGCCAGGATGGTGGTGGAGGTCAGAATAACGGAAGCAGCTGTCCCTGCGTTGGAGGCAGGTTGTCCTCGACAGGAAATAAGAAAAACAGCAAGCGTGGCAAAAAGAAAAAACCGGCGAATCATGCCAGTCCTTTTTTGCAGTTTGGACACAGCCCAAATAATTGCAACCAATGCTCCGTGATCTGGTAGCCCGTCTTGCGGGCAATGGACTTAATCAGTGTTTCGAGGTCATCGCCTTCGAAGATGGCTGCTTCGCCGCACTGCCTGCAAAGAAGCAGATGTTGATGTCCAGCCGGGGCAGTGATGAACGCCTGGCATCCCTGCGGGGAGTGGACGCGCTGGACGAGGCCCTGCTCTTCGAGCGCCTCAAGCGTCCGATAGACAGTAACCAGTCCCAGCGCCGGATGAGACTCGCGTGCTTCATCGTAAATCTCGATCGGTGTGATGGCATGGCTGCTATGCGCCATGATCTCGACAACGGCACGGCGCGCACCGGTGAGGCGATAACCATGTTGGTTGAGTTGCACAAGCCACGGATGTTCACTCATATCTCTACCTGATATTGAAAATCATTTTCAATAGGGATTATACTCAAATCCCCCAATATTGTGAAACAATTTAGATGTATGTCATTGTGAGCGTAGCGAAGAATCTCAAATCGAACGTAGAGACTCTTCGTTCTCTATCCCCCACTCACGCCACCCCGGTGCTCTTGCGGGGAGTGACAGAATTATTTAACTCCGCCAGATAAGGGTATGATAAACAATCGAAGATGCAACCAGTAATGCGACTGCGATGCCTGTGATCTTGGAAACTGGCTTGCGTTCCTCTTCCGGCTTTTGCAATTGGTCGGCGTTGAGCTTGGCTCCCACCGCAGCCGTGGCAGGGATTGCAGCACAAAATATACACATAAAATCCTCTTTTTACTGATCTAAATCATTTGCTTCGCCAGGAAGCACTTCTTTCTTGAGCAAGAAATAGGCGCCAGTGAAGATCCCTTCCATGCTTCCAACCAACCTTGCCCCACGGCTGGGGATGACGTTGATGATTTCCCAGCCGGCCAGTCCATGTTCTTCCAAAGCCGGGACGTCGAAACCTTCACTCAGCGGATCATCCTCCATCAGTGCATTTACAGGAAGATAGACCATTTTATAGCGGAAGACCTTACCGCCACTCTGCAAGCGCTTCTTTGCGGATTGGATACTGTCGGCGCGTTTGCGTCGCTGCTCGGCGTCAATCTCCGAGCGCAGGCGGGCGTACTCTGGCGAATCGACGATCTCCTGAGCGACTTCGAGAATTTCTTCGTCGTCGCTCATCAAGGCCGAGGTAACGTATTCAAACCCACGCCGGTCTCCGAGCTTGATCAATCCCTCCGCTGCGTCCATTTGGGTCAGCCATTCTTCGTCTTCGGTCATTAGTTCATACAACGATTCAATGTCACGCATTTGAACGAGATCATCCACTTGAGAGCTCATGGTTTCCTCTAGAGTATCACTTTTACGGCTCAACGGGATACCCGCTGGCGCGCCATTCTTCCAGACTACCTGCCATGCTGCTGACGCCAAGGAACCCAGCACCAAGCAGGATGTCGCGTCCCTGCTGCGAGCAGGTGGCCGTGCTACAGATGACAACGATTTCTTTATCCTTCGGGATTTCATTCAGGCGCGAAGAGAGCTGGTCCAGCGGAACCAAGGCGGCATTGGGAACATGAGATTGGTTCCACTCTTCCACGGTACGGACGTCAAGCATGAACGCGCCGCTCTGATATTTGTTGAATGCCTCACTGACAGGGATCCCTCCCTCAACCGGCACGCTGGCTGCCGCGTTGTTATGATTTCTGCCAGCCTGTAAAAGAAGATAAATGACCAGCGCCACAACGACCAGCACAGTGATCTGTGTGCTGGGACGGCGAAACAAGGATGTGATCCCTCTGCCATAGTTATTGTAATTGTCACGCCGACGGCGATAACGACGTTCTCTATATCTATTCCTTCGATACATTCAACCTCTATCCACTTAGCCAAACGAGGCGAGCGCACTATCCAGGTCTTTGTATATTTTAAAGAAGAGTTTCAAGCCCGCGCCCTCGAGCGTTTTTTCTACATCCGGCTGGGGGTTGAGGAGCTTGACGTACTTGCGCGCATTGCTACTGTGCGTGAAATCGGGATTTGTACCCTGCTCCACTTGCTGCGGAACCCCGCTGTACAGAAGAGCGATCTTGTGGATGGCTGCCAATCCTGTACTACTGATGCTCGAGACATCGCTCAGGTCAATGATCAAATTGCGAGCAGGATTCATATACAGTTCCTGTGCCTTATCGGAGACCTGAACAAAATTCGAAGCATTGATATCACCTTGCAGATGCATGATGGCGATCGATTCCTTGCCTTGGTGATAGGTTACATTAATTTCCATGGTTTTCTCCGAACGCCTATTCTAACGGAAATTGAATTCTTCATAATGAAGGTTGACTCGCGGAACGCCGCAAGCAAGAAACTTTGTCTCGAATGCCTGTATCATTGGCAAGGGGCCGCACATGTAGATGTGATGATCGAGGAGATACCCATGGGCATCTCTCAGGATTTCCTCGACCGATAAAGGTCCCGCAGTTGCCGAATAGCGGATGTGCGGCTTAAAGCGAGGATTTTTCTGCGCCGCGGCTTGAATCTCATCGACGAAGAGAGCCTCTGCCTGGTGGCGCACGGTGTAGTAAAAGTCAATATCGTGGGAGAGGTTGCCATCCATGTCGCGGATAAACGAGAGGAAAGGGGTCAGTCCGATCCCGCCGGCAACCCAGACCTGCTTTTGTCCGCCAGTTTTGTAGTTGAACATTCCGTATGCACCATCAACGACCGCATTCGCGCCTTCTTTGAGCCGCGCAAACAAATCGCGGGTGAAGTCCCCGCTCGCTTTGATGGTGACCCGTAAAACGTCCTCATGCGGTGCACTGGAGATCGTGAAGGGATGCGACTGGTTCAGGAAATCGTCATCGGGAAATCGCACAAAGAGAAATTGTCCGGCGCGGTGCCGCTGGATCGGTTGCCCTTTGGCACGCATAATCACCTCGGTGGTGGATCCATTAGGATGGTTCACCATCTGTACAGTATACGGAACATACTTTTTGAAGAAGCGCCCAAAGACTTCTGTATAAAGGTAGGAAACCGCGCCAAAGATAAAAAAGAGCTGGACCCAATTGATGGCAATAAACGCATTCAGTGGATTGCCAATCGTCAACGAATGAAAAAAGGCTACGATAAAAAAGATACCGATATAACGTTTAAGGTTCTTCCAACCTTCATAGGTGCCTCCGGTCAGTTTGTTTAAAAAAGCGATGCGTGGTGCCAGGCTGATCAGCACGGTCGTGACAATGCCGGTAAAAGCGATCACAGCCAGATAATTGCCGAGTTTCCAGCCCGTGGTCGAAATGGGAACGGTCAGCACATGGACGAAGATTAACAGAAAGGCGGCCGTGGCGATCTGACGGTGAGTGATATACATTTTGTCCAAGCCGCCAAAGTAAGGTTCTGCCCATTTGGGACGTGTCGATAAGAACAGTGCGAAGGACAACAGGACAATATTGATTGAGCCAATAATCTCGCCTGCATATTGGCGCTGGAAATTTGCCCGCCCATCGTTCTCAGGCGGGAACACTAGCCACACCACGATGGTCAAAATCACAGCCAGGATGATCACGAGATTACCGATATAACGTTTCATGCTGTCACCATAGATGTCTATATGAGTAAACGGAGATGCTTTGCTCCGCTTCGCATGACATTCCTTGTAAACGGAAGTTAAATCAAAAAGCGACGGGGCGTTTTGCCGCGTCGCTTTGTTCGTTAGAACGACTTTACTGCTTCATCGAGGTTGGTATAAGTTTCGAACACATTGGAGAAGCCCACCATCTCTAGGACATTCCTGACTTCTTCACGTGGATTGAGCAGCTTGATATGCGTTTGTACGCCCGCAGTACTTGTCTTGCCCATCGAGCGGTAGGCTGACCAGCCATTTTCCGGATCCGGGAGCGCTTCCCCTTTTGCCAAGAGTGCCACACTATGTAACGCTACCAGCCCGGCACTGCTGATGTAGGTCAAGTCAGAGAGATCAAGGATAAAGTCACGCGCGCCCGCCTTATACAATTCCTGTGCCTTGGCGATCAATTCCTGATAATTCTGACCGTCCAGCTCACCATCCAGTTTCATTACGGTCACTGGTGTATTGCCCTGCACCCGCGAAACAGTGATATCCATATTCTCCTCCTCCGAAGAAATGAGTGACGCTATTATATACTGTCTTTTCGCTCCAGGCGCGCAAGACGGTGAGTAATTTCCTGCAGCCAGTGTTTGCGGACGTAGGCTGGTAGGTCATCCTGCTCCAAATGGTCCAAGGCCGAGCGGGTCCATTGGATCGCCGATTTGATATCGCGCTGCTTATGCTCGCAATATTTCGCCATCTCGATATGGGCGTAGATATGGCCCTCGGCGGCGGCGTTTTCCCATAAGCGGGTCGCCTCTTCAAAGTCACCTCGTCGCTTTTGCAGGATGGATAGACGTTTCACCGCCACGCCAAAATCGGTTTCCGTTAAATTGAGCTCCAGTCCATGCTCGAACAGGCGCGCCGCTTCTTCCCAATAACCGAGATCCTCGAACAATTTGCCGAGGGCGATGAAATCGAGGCCGTGTTCTACACGCCCTTGGTAGGGGTTTGTAATCACTTCATTCATATGAGTAAGAAGTGCTGCCATCGCCACCACGTCCATCGCGTTGTGATAGAAAACACCTTCCAGATGATGAGCATCTCCGTCGCGGAGGTAATCCATATAGAGCCAGGGAACTTCGTATCCCTGCACTTCTTCACTGGCGCGCTTCATGCCCAGTACGTGTTCCTCCAGATATTTCAGCGCGCGCGATTCCAGCCGGTCGCGCCACAGTCGCCGTGCGAGCGGCAATAAGTCTAGGTGGGCATAATTTTTATGAGGGACAGGCATACGGTGCAGGGTATAACGCGTGGTCAGTATCGGAGCGTCGAAGGCTTTGCCATTAAACGTCACCAGCGCTTTGGCCGGAGCCAAGAAGCGTGCCAATCCTTCCAGCAAGGCGGGCTCTTCGGAGGGGTCACGCATAAAGAACTGTCGTAAGACAAATTGCCCATCGATGAAGCGCCCCACACCAACCAGAAAGGCAAATGTTCCTGTGCCACCGGCAAGACCGGATGTTTCCGTATCGAGAAACGCAAAAGCAGAGAGTGGCAGATCGGCGATGCGCGGGTCGTTTGCCCATTGCGAGATTAAAGAGAGCGGGAGAGAGGAAAGGATAGGCGCAGAACCGTGAAGATAGGTGGATGTGAAGCTCTGTTCATAAACGAACACGTCTCCAAGCGGGGTCGAGAGATACGATCCAGGTATGACCGACTCGATCCCATTGCCTAGCTTAATTGTCGGCTGGGGAAACTCGCGAGCTGGCTTACCAAGACCAAGGGATTTAAGCCTGTCTGTAATGCTGCGCTTAGAAGAATTGTCCATCAAAATCCTAAAAAGTAATTATAACCAAATCAATTAAGGCTACGATGAACGAGTTTTTGGGTTTTCAACCCGCATAATTAGGGAAAAGCAGGAGATCTGAAGGTCAAAAAGCCGCCTGTCGTGGTAATGACAGGCGGCTTTTCCGAGTAGACAATTTTATTGATAACGGTTTTCGCTGATGCTAGGAAAGGTTAATTCCTCTTTTGGATTAATGGGTTGTTTTATCTACAACGGCCATTTGTGGTTTGGGTGTGGCTAGAACGAACAACCGTCCCCAGCTGGCATTGCCATAGGAATTGATGCACGTTTGAAATGTGACGTGGCGGTCGCCGAAGTAAGCACGCTTGAACATTTGCTCGGCCGTCAGGGTTGCTTCGTCCTTATCCATGTTACGGAAAGAACTGTAGGGGCTGGTGGGTTGTAAAGCTTGGTAATGGAGGACTTCGTTAATCACGAATACTTCGATTCTGCCATCGCCGTAAACGAGGCGGACTTCTTGACCCACGGCAAGTTGGAAAAACAGTTTACCGGAAAGGTGATTATGAGCCAGCAAGCCCACATTCCCGTACTGGGCAGGCATGCCAAATTGGGTGATCTCACCCTCACTAGATGATACAAACGCCGGGTTGCCGGCCGGTTGCTGCACGATGGGAAGAGCAAACATATCAGCTACATATACGCCGCGTAATGCTTTTGCATCGCCGTTCTGAACGGATTTGGCGAATTCAGCAAACGTGGGCAGGGTAGCGGTGTTGCCCAGTGCCTGCGTATTGATCGGCCTGTAGAACAGGGAAATAAAGATTGCAAAAAGGAAAGAGGTGCTTCGTGCGGTCTGTGCAATTTTCGTGTTGAGCGTCATTGTTTTCCTCGCTGATAAAGGCGCTCAAACAGCCGCAAGGACCGAATGTTTTGCTTTCGGCGGCCTGGCAATCTTGGTCACGCAACTGCGTAACGGTAGACCCATGGCTTTGCGTCCCTGTCTTTCGACAGGTTTGCCTTTATCGAACAAATAGATGGAAAGGTGCAAATAAAAAGAGCCTGGGTTTCCCAGGCTCGCCCTTACAAACTAAACTTCTTCGGCGGCCTGGCTGTCGTGGTCACAAACTCAAGTGACGGTAGATCCATGGCTTTGCGCCCCCGCCTTTCGACGGGTTTGCCTTTTCGGTTTATCTGGCAATATTATAGCAAGCTAGTGTAATCTTTCACCTTTCATTTAAGAAATATTGGCTTACAAGGCTGAAAACCAACTTGATGGTTGTTTCTGACTTATTTTGCACGAATCTAGTTCACAATGCCCCTGGTTTCCACTTTTGGCACAGCCATCACAAATAACCTGCCCCAGCTAGCATTACCATATTTGGCAATACACGTTTGAAAGGTGATGTGATGGTCACCACCATAGGCGCGCTCAAACATTTGCTGCGCCGAAAGCACTTCATCCTGGTCATTCAAGTTCCGGAAGGAGCTGAATGGGCTTTTGGAGTCCAACGCCTCATACTTCAAGATTTGAGACACCACAAATGTTTCTGTAGTTCCGTCATCATAAACCAGGTCGATCTCTTCTCCTACTGCCAATCGGAAAAAGGATTTCCCCGATAAAAAGTTGTGAGCCAACAGACCAATATTCCCATAATCGGATGCCGAGGAAAACTGGGTAATTTCGCCTCCATTCTTGGAAACAAAGTTTGGCTGTCCGTTAGGTTGCTGTACAACAGGAAATACGAGTGAATCTTCGAAATGCACACTGCTCAGTGTGTTTACTTCACGCGTTTGTGTGATTGGGAAAGGATCGGGGAGAGCGGGTCGCCGGGAATGGATACTGCCTGATGCTGATGGAAACCCCAGATATAAAAGTAGGGAGAAATCAAGTGCCAGAAAGCTGACATGCATGAACGTCTGGCTCATTCGACCTTTGAGCTCCATTGAAGCCTCCGTGTTGATAAAGGTGCTCAAACAAGCCCGAGCACTCTATGATATTTGCTGCAGTCCATCTGGCTGGGATGAGCTGCCCCGATGAATTGCGCGCCATTATAGCAATGCATCAGACCATATTTATCCAATTTTCATGAAACGTAGGGGAATCGTACACAATTTGTTAGCCAATAGAAAGGTTTTGGCTTTATCTACAACTGATTCCAAATTCGTACGAGATTGCGCGTGCTATAGATGTAAGGAATCGGCGCGTCACTTTTGATTGTCAGATCTATTCGATATGTGTGCTACACTTGCGCACTTAACAACGATGAACAAACGACCTATTCTCCCCATATGGTTGAAGCTACTCTACGGCTCAGGGGATTGGGGTATTTCCAGTATTGGCATGATGCGCTCCATCTTTTATGCCATTTACCTTACGGATGTAGTAGGACTCGAACCACGCTTAGCTTCCTTTGGCGCATTAGTGGGGGTCATTTGGGATGGAATGAACGACCCGATCATCGGAATGATCAGCGACCGACTTCAAACACGCTGGGGTAGACGGCGTCCCTTTCTAATCTGGTTTGCCATTCCATTTGGCTTAAGCTTCGTGATGCTCTGGTCCGCTCCTAATTGGGACAACCAAGTTGCGCTGCTGATCTATGTGACGCTTGCATTTATGATCGCCGACACCCTGCAAACGTTGATTGCCGTCCCGTTCTATTCTCTGACACCGGAGCTGACTTCCGATTACGATGAGCGCACCACGTTGACGAGTTTCCGCTCCTTCTTCCAACTGGTCGGCGCCCTGACTGTTGTCGTTGCCGCGCCCTTGATCGTGGACAAGGTCCTTGCCGCGGGTGGCACCCAGCAGCAGGGATTTATGCTGGTCGGCGCGATTTTTGGCGGCGTCGGCGCGATCCCGCTTTTACTGCTGGGAGCCTTCGTACGCGAAACATCCACACCTGAACAGACCGAGTCCATGCCGTTCCGCGAAACATTACGTGCTGCCTGGCGGAATATTCCCTTCCGCTACGCGGTGGGCATGCACATGCTTAACTGGTCGGCTGTGGATATGATGGCTGTTGCATTTCCGTTTTTTTTGCTCTACTGGGTGGCAAAGGGGAATTTACTCGCCTCCATTAATATCTTTGGATTTGAACTGGCCTATGAATCCGCTTTCTTTGGAATCCTCATGTCTGTCTGTATTCTGTTCATTCCCGTCTGGTTGCGGCTGGCGCGCTGGCGGAACAAACGGGTAGCCTATATGCTAGGCATGATTTTCTGGGTGACGGTCCAGTTGATGATATTCACAATCCAGCCAGGGGATACGAAGTATCTTTTGCTGATTGCTGCATTGGCGGGCGTGGGTGTTTCTGCCGCGTACACACTGCCGGACTCGATGTTTGCGGATGTGATCGAATGGGATGAGCTGCGCACGCGCCGACGGCAAGAAGGCATTTTTTACGGAATCCGCACCCTCATCCGCAAATTGACCGGAGCACTGGTCATCTTTATCACGCTCCAATTATTGGGCTGGTCTGGCTATACCTCGCCGCCAGAGGGGATTCTCCAATTCACACAGTCAGATTCAGCCTTGCACATGATCCGCCTGCTGGTTTCTCCTATCAGCGCGACCATCGTGTGTGGGACGATTATTCTGGCATGGATGTTTCCCCTATCACGCGAGCAATACATCAGAATACAAAAACTCTTGGAGCAGCGAAGAGCGCGGTCAGTCGAATAAAATTGCTCAGGCGATTTTCAAGACCATCATTCTCAATTATGGCCTCATCGTCCACCAGAGCAGTGGGATCAACCCACACAATACACAGTCAAAAACAACCAGCAAGAGCCACATCATCCATTGGGCCGGCGCTTTTCGTTCCAACACCGCCTCGGAGTGATTCTGCGGATTATAGAACACCATCACCTGCGCGCCGGCCGGATAACGACTGACGACTTTCCTGGCGCCCGTACCACCGACTTCGGGGCCAGGCGCAAGCTTTGTCCCCTGGTAGGGCTGTCTGTCAATCTGATACGAATACTGCACTACGGGATAATCTGTATATCCATCGCTTGTGGACCGTCGCTCAACTCTGGATCCCAGGATGGTTCCCATCGTGGAGGACCACTGACTGACCGCGGCCATTTTCCTGCGCATAAAAAAGATCACGCCAAGAAAAATGGCGTTCAAAAGAAATAAAACAAAAACAATAACAACAATTGCGATGATAAGGTCGGTTCTCATAAATGGCTCTTATAGCTATTTCACCGTCACTTGAATAATTGCCGTATCTATTCTCTGATCGCTTCTGACAACCTGCAACTGTACCGCATATAGCCCGTTCAAGCCGTTGGTGTCCCATTCAGCAAGTGGAGCATTAGTCATAGGCGCATTCCCTTCTGCGACCTGAAGCCATTCCTGCGGATTCAATCCCTGTCCTACCAGCACACGATAGGAGACAAAGTCATCGCCGGATGCTGTGCCTATGATCTGCACTTTGCCGCTCACTTCGGAAAACAGGTCTGGCGAGGTGATATTTACATTCTCGTCGAAACGCGGCGCCTGAATGACATCATAATTTGAGGGAGGGATTTCTAAGCCGGCACTCTCTGCCCAGGAACGAGCATCCGAAGGGACAACCAGATAGACGCGGTCCTCGATCAATTGCGGCAGAGTGAATACGGTCGCGAGCAGTCCCGTCTCACGGTTGATGGAAAACTTCCTGTACATGCTATCCTGCTGGACGGGTTCGTTGCCATTCAGGAATACTTCGCTCACCAAGTTCGGACAGTCCGCGGTCGGCAGCATCCCCGACGGATCGCAGACATTAATCACCGATACATCCGCCGGAATGGTCCAATCCTCGGGCGGTATATTTTCTGAGGTGAGTTGCATCAAGGCGTTCCAAAGGACGGCGGGAATACGCGGTGTGAGCTGGCCTTTCTGCCGCGCGCCCGTCCACACGGCGACGACTCGTGAAGGCGAATAGCCGATTGTCCAAGTATCGAGTGCGTCTTCTGTTTGTCCGAGCTTGACCGCGGTGGGAATTCCTACATCGAGCACATTTGAACTGCGAAGTGTGTCCAGGCGCGCACTCGCATCGCTCAGTGCGTTGTTCATTAAATAAGCCAGCCCGGGAGTCACCACCGGTTTAGCTTGCGGCGTGGACCAATCGAGCCATACGCTGCCATCGTTGGCTTCCACTCGCAACACAGCCACAGGCTTGAACGAATTGTCAAACTGTTGGCCGAAATATACGCCGTCACGGGCGAATACACCGACTGCACCCGCAGCATCCAGAAGCGAAAGCTCTTCATGGCGCGAAATGCCAAAGGACGAGGAAATCTTATCGACATTTTCCATGCCCATCTGTGCAAGGACCTGCGCGGCAGGCGCGGGATAATCGTTCGCCAGCGCAATTCGCAAACGCATCGGTCCATGATAATTACCATCAAAGTTCTGGACATTTGTCTTGCCAGGGATATCCCAGATCAGCGAGCCCGGACTCAAGCCGCGCGTGAATCCCGTCAGATAAACAAACGCGTCCACCACTGACCCGGGGTTATGGGTGCCAATGAGAGGCGTCTCCTGCGCCTGAAATGTCTCGCCGATAACGGCAAGAATTTGTCCCGTTTTAGGGTCGGTGATGATCGCGCTCGCGGAGGAGTCAGGCACAGTAATCCCCGGAGGCAATGCAGGCAGGAATCGCAGTGCCTCACATGAAATTTGAGGATCCGGCAGACCCGCTAACCTTGCAGAATAATAAGCAGTGACACAGGAGGCTTGTTTCTGCACATCGTAATCGAGCGTAGAGATAATTGTCAGCCCGCCACGTTCGATCCGCTGGCGGGAGAAGCGCGCGTCCAACTGATTGAGGAGCAGGTTGGTAAACGCGGAGGCAAGTTGCGGCTGCGCCGGAGGCGGGGTTTGGAAGCGCGGCGATTCTCCCAGCGCGTTATCCTTTGCTTGATCGGAGAGAAAGTTGAGAGCAGACATCCTGATGATCGTCTCGCGGCCGCGCTCTAGCGCGGTTTCAGGCGCGTCGTAGGGATTCAGGCTTGGCGAATCGCTCACCGCCGCAAGGATCGCCGATTGGGCGGTCGTCAGTTCAGTAGCAGATGTGCCAAAGTAAAGCTGCGCGGCGGCATCCGCACCGAAGGCATAGCGACCAAAATTTGCCGAGTTAAGATACCACTCGAGGATTTGTGTGCGTCCATATTGAGCAGTAATTTGTGCGGCGAGTATCCGCTCTCGCAGGGCGCGGCGCAGGGAGGGAGGCTCATCGAAGAGGAGAAGGTCTGAGACGAGGCGCTGGGCGAGAGTAGGATGCACCTCGTAATCGGCAATGGCATTGAGGGTGTAACCGGGATGTTGCCAGAAATCCGGATCCGTTTTGGCAATGACTGCGTCCGTCAATGTTTTGGGGAGATGTTGCGGATTGGTCTCACTGAGAGGGATATAACGGCGCGGCGAATCATCCGGCGCAAAGGTAAACAGAATGTTCTGCCCGGTACGGTCATAAATACGCGTGGGCTGGAGCAGGTAACCGTTTGGAGGATTGAGGAGGATGGGGAGAATTCGGGGAGAAGGAAGATCACGCGTTAGATTTACATAGGTGAATGCGGTTGTGATAATCAGCCCTGCGATCAACAACGAAAGAATCATCCCCGCGCTGAGAAATACATTGCGTGATCGAACGGCGTTCGCACGCTGACGGGCCAGCCGCCGTTCGCGCCGCGCCCGCAGAATGGGGATGGTGGAGGGCATGCGATAAGTATACAGGGAAACAGGTAGACAGAGGAATAGATGAAAGGATACTTACCGATACTTCTTGACCAGCTATGAATCCGTTCGTGGATGGGACAATTGACTCAGCAGACTACCTGGCTTCTTCTCTGCCAAATCGCTCGCAATCCTTCCGTTTTGCCCATTGATCAATACCAGATGTTCGCCACTATGCAAGTGAAGCTTGGTCATCCATACGGGCACGAGATTAAGCCGGAAGGACTCAACGGTCATATTCGATGAAGATGCAGAAACGATATTGACCGGTGTCAGCAGGTTCGGCAAATCCTGCTTGTACTGTGCGAAGCTTTGGGCACGCGCCTCGAGTGATGCTTCTGCCATGGGGATGCTGTACAGTTCGGCAGGGTAGTTTATGAGATAGCGGGGATCATATGGTTTGATGCCGCGCAGCTCGAACGTACGAATCAACTTCGAGAACACGGCAGCAAGCTTTCGGGAGGCAGGGACGGGAATGTCATTGACCTGGACGGGATAACTATCGCTGACACGCACCATCTTGGGATGCTTGCGTTCGAATTGAAAATCGCTGTCGTCCACCTTTTCGCCGACATAATCAATTGCACCACCCATGTCGAAGGTCCACAACGGGATATATACGCCGCGCGGGGAAGCCGTTTCTGTCTCGAGTTGGAGATGATTTGTATGCAGCCAAGCCAGTAATAGATTTTTGGCGCGTTCCTGATCAAATGCATGCGGAATGATGCCATCCGGGGCGAGAAGTTCTTCCTCCCGTTCCCAATTGACCACATGCGGCGAGCCGCAATACGTACAGGTGGATGAAATTTGATCGGGCGGCAAAATAAATTCACTCCCGCAGCCTTGGCAATGAAAGATCTGCTCGTTGAGCGGCTTGCCATGTCCACGGGCGGTTGCCATGGCGATGATGAAATCCTTCTCTTGCGCTGTGCCGGGCTGTGCGGTGAATGCTTGCCTGTGGGAACAATATTCACAGATCAACGATTGACCATCCGGTGTGAAGCTCATTCGTCCGCCGCATTGAGGACACATAAATCGGTCTGCGCTCGCAGTGCGCAGACCCTCGGGCGTAGATGGTAATTGATCAGGGTTAATCACCTCACCCGCCCGGAGCTTACCATCCAGGATCGCCAAGGACCGGCGCGCCCGCGCATGCTGCAGATCGTACGAAAGACAATTTTCGAGCGCCTTGCGTTTCTCCCCCTGATCATCCAAGACTTCACTCATCCAGAACCATGCTTCCGACAGTAGGTCGTGGTCGTGAGCCGTGTTCAACGCACGGTCAAGATAATGGCGGGCGGCTTCCTTGTTGCCAGCTTTTGCTTCGATGATTCCGCTTTTGAGCAGTTCTTTGCCATAGTCGCTGAACATGATTACACTCCATTAGGGACCGGTACAAGTATAGTGAATGAGCAAATCATTATGCTTGTTGATGACTCCGTTCACAGAGAGGACGCCAGGATAATAGTTTGTCCGGGTGAGCCCGACCTGGATTCCTTCCGGAGCCGGTAGGCTTGACGATGCTAGTTGGATTTCAAAATCCTTACTGTCCATGCCCGCAGGAAGCTTAACAGTGAGTTTCAAATAATTTCCTGCCACGACCTGGTTGGTGGGAAAATCCTGACGGGCAAGGACCTGCTGATGGTTATCCAGCAAGGAAAATCGCAGGCCTCCCGCGGAGCTTTGCGGCGTGGATTTTATAAAGACCTCCACAGTTTCCAGCGCGCCACACCAATTGGTGAAGGTTTGACTTACCAGTACCTCCGCGCCGATTGACACTGTGGGTATATCTTCCTTCTCCAGATTCTTGTAGATCGGCAGGGTGCAGGTTCCCCCGGCATACGCCTCATAGCCACAGTATGTGTAGTAGGTCGTATAGATCCCAAAAGAATAATAGCCAATGACGAATAGAAAAGAAGCGATTGCCGTGAGCTTCGCCAGTCTCTGTATAGGTTCAGGTACGGCAAACAACCCGGCCAGGCCCAGGAAAAACAAAGGTGCAAAAGGAATATAGTAACGTCCGTGTTTCGCCAGTGCCAGGACTCCGCCAGTCACATAGTTCGGTATAAAAGCAATCGTGTAAATCGCGGTGCAGCAGAAAACAAAAAAAACAATCAGGAATATCCTTAGCTGGTTTGGAAGCCTGACAAGCTGCGGCTCGGCAAGAAACGCCGAAACCAGTAGAAGCACTGCGAAGAAATAGACCGGCGCCGGCACCGTGCCCGCCCCATATCCAAAGCCCGCAATCCAGCCCCGCAACTGGTCTCCAAATGTTAAAAACATCCCCTGCAAAAGCAGCTTCAGAAAACCGATCGGCTGCGCCAGGATCGTGCCGGATTGTTGCGAGATGCTTTGTCCACCCTCTCCAGAAAAAACAGAGCCTTGGGATGCCAGTTTCCACCAGCCAACGTTCACAACAACGGAAAGCAGCACAGCAGCACCGAGAAGCGCGATCCATTTCTTAGCGGGAAAGGGATGTCGGAGAAGGATCAGCAACAAAGGCAAAAGGATGATCGCCCCGGGCTTGGCGCAGCCTAGCAGGAGCAAAAGCACACTTAATATCCAAACGGATTTGGGTTGTATGCCTGTACGCTCATTGATATACACAGCAAGAACCCATCCAATAAACGCAAAGCTAGCCGCAGCGGTAAATCCATCCGCGTTCAGGGTGGTCGCTTGAAAGAGCGCAGCAGGTAACAGCGCGACGGCGGTCAGAATCCATTTGCCATAGGGAACGGTGCGAATCATCAGATATCCCCCGGCAATATAAATCAACAGCCCGGCGATGCGCTGTAAAATAATAGTGGGCAGAATGGGGAAATCAAATCGCCACCACAGAATCCTGCCGATCAGCGCCTGCGGTAAAAATATTACCGGCGAGTAGATCGATTGAGTCTTCTGACCATAACGGATTTTGTCGAACGTACTAAATCGCCGCCCAAACGTTTCTCGGTGGAACATGTCGAATGCGGGTGTTTGAATCAGCCGACGCTGATAGGAAAGGTCGGCAATATCCTCATGAATCGTTGCGTGCGTAAAGTTCGGTAGCCATTCACCCTCTGACATGTAATAAATGCGGACAAGATGTCTCTCCTCATCAAAGCCGGCGCCATAGGGAATGGCAATGCAATATAAAATCCCCACAAGCAAACCGGCAATGAAGAAAAAGGTCGCTGGGTCTATAAGGTCTCTCTTTTTTTCTATTCCGACCGATTTATGATTCAACGCTCCTCACCAGCGCATCCGTCATTTTTGCAACTCTTGCCATCTCTTTCACATCATGCACGCGGATGATATCTGCGCCACGGGTGATGCCAACGGCAACGGTAGCGGCAGTCCCTTCCACGCGTTGGTCGGCGGGCAGATCCAGTGTAAAGCCGATGAACGATTTGCGGGATGGACCTAACAGGACTGGAAACCCCAGGGCGCGGATCTCGTCAAGCCGGTTGATCAGCGTGAGGTTATGTTCACGCGTCTTTCCAAAGCCGATGCCGGGATCCAAGATGATGCGCGTTTCCGCCACTCCAGCTTTGACTGCCAACTCCACGCTAACCAGCAACTCGCGTTTCACGTCTTCGATTAAGTTCTTATACGTCGAACCGATGTAAGCGTTGCCTAACTGCTGGCGGACCTCCACGCTGGCGGGATTGCTACGGTTGTGCATCAAGATCACAGGGACGCCAAATGCCGCCGCAACGGAGGCAAGCCCGGGGTCCGCTCGAAGCGCCCAAACATCATTGAGGATCTGGGCGCCCGCTTGGAAAGCCGCCTTTGCAACTTTTGCCTTATAGGTATCTACGGAAATTAGCGTATCAGGGAATTCTTTGCGAAGTGCCTGGATGACAGGAATGACGCGCCTTATCTCCTCCTCTGCACTGACAGGCTGCGAGCCGGGCCGAGTGGATTCACCACCGACGTCGAGAATATCGGCACCGTCCTGGAAAAAACTGGCGGCCCGGATGACAGCCGATTCGACTTCTCC
>DATHUN010000086.1:0-2353 GCA_035462205.1 Anaerolineales bacterium | reverse complement strand
TCTCATATACAGTAGTAGCCTGTTCAAAATAGGCATATGCTTGTCGATAATCGCTCTGGCCCAAGGCGATCTTCCCGTAAAGGCCGAGCATCCATGCTTCGCCTGTTGGGTTGCCGAGCTGCCGGTAAAGTATGACCGCTTCTTCAAGCACGGGCTTTGAGGATGCAAAGTCCCCTGCTTCAATCATGATCTGAGCCAGGTCACCCAGGCACATAGCCATACCGGAAAGGTGACCTAATTCGCGATAGAGTCTCAGGCTTTTAAACAGACAGGCTTTTGCATGCTCGGGATCATCCTGATACATGAGCCAATCCAGAGCAGTCGCCTGTCCCAATTTATCCCCCAAGGACTCATACAAAGCCAGACTCTGTTCGATCATAGAAACGCCCTGCCTTAAATCGCCTTGTAATCTCATCATCCCCAAAGCCCACAAGCCAAATGCCTCAGCTGACTGATCTGAAATGAGGCGCGATAGCTCGAGACCTTGATTGGCGAACTTTTCCGCCTCAGCAAACATCCCTCGATCTGCCAGTACCTTGGAATATATCACGAGCGCCCGGGCGCACAGAGAGTCGGTCTGCTCATACTGCCGCAGCAATTGTGCCAGCCAGCCTTCAACCTCTCGGAAGTCGCCGCGTGCTTCCCAAAAGAATCGTAATGCAACCATGATACGCAGGCCAGATTTTGCATCCGTAGTAAGTGCCCAATCCAAAGCTCTACGCACGTTATCAAGATCATCCTGTAATTTATTCAGCCAGAAGACTTGATTCGGACGATATAGCTCGGGCTCCGCCTGCTCGGCTAATTTGACAAAATAAGCCAGGTGCTGGTCGCGAAGCGCTTCAACGCCGCCTGCTTCCAGCAATTTCTCGTGCGCATATTGGCGGATCGTTTCATGAAACGAGTAACGTACGTCGGTTTCCATTCTTTGATCGATCACAATCAGCGACTTGCTCACCAAAGAATTAAGCAGATGCAAAACATCGCCATCACAAACGGATTGTGCCGCTTCCAGCGTCCAGCCGCCGACAAATACGGAAAGTTGACGCATGAGTCTCTGTTCCGGCTCTGTGAGCAAGTTCCAGCTCCAACTGATGGAGGCACGCAAGGTCTGCTGATGGGGCAAAGCAGTGCGGCTCCCCTCTGCAAGCAGGTTGAAACTCTCATGAAGTTGGTTTGCGATTTGATCTGTGGAGAACGCGGCTACTTTGGCAGCGGCTAATTCAATCGCCAGGGGAATACCGTCGAGACGCTGGCAAATTTGAGCAACAGAAACAGCGTTTTCCAGTGTTAAGGAGAAGTCGAATTGGACAAGCTGAGCGCGCTCTTCGAATAACTGGATCGATTCATAGTTCCTGAAGGTGTCGAGTATTTCTTCTAAATTCGGCAATCCCAGTGATGGGACACGATAAATAGCTTCGCCTGTGATGTTGAAGGGTTCGCGGCTGGTGGCAAGGATTTTCAGGTAGGGACAAGTCTTGAGGACTGCATCGATCACCTGTGCACATGCGTCCAAAACATGCTCACAGTTGTCGAGAATAAGCAACATTCTCTGTTCGCGCAGAAAATCACACAACCTATCGATGGTGCTGCGTTGTGGGTCATCGCGTAAACCAAGAGTGAGCACAATGATCCGTGGAACAAGTAAGGGGTCAAGGATCGGAGCAAGTTCTACCAGCCAGCCACCATCGGCATAATTTTCCAAGACCTGCTCGCCAACTTTTATGGCTAAACGAGTTTTCCCTACGCCGCCTGATCCCGTCAGAGTCACAAAGCGATGTTTGCTAAGGAGCTTACTCACGTCTGCTTGCTCTTGTTCTCGACCGATGAAGGTCGTTAATGGGACCGGGAAATTTGATTTTGGTTGGGTTAGCGATGGAGAAGCTTGAGAAGGAAAACCTGACAAGCCCCGTGCGAAGGAGATCCATCGGGATCGTTCCGCTTCGGGGATGCCAAGTTTCTCAAGCAAAATGCTCGCCAGCTCTTTGGACGGTTTGAGCGTTCCCGCCTCAATGCGTCGCAGGGTCACTTCCGCGCAACCAACCTGATCCGCGAAGGCTTGCCTGCTTAAATCCAGCGCCCGGCGCTGTTTACGAAGCCATTGTCCGAAGGATAGTTCGTCTTGCATGTCGCTGCATTTGTATCAATTTTTGTATCACTTTTCGCATTACGCGATTTTCCCAATTTGGATAAATTATACGAGCATTCTGTAAATTGACAAAGAACCGTTGCATAGGGTTGTCCATCACTTCTCAATTTAAGAATCGATTTGTTGTCATTGACCAAAGGAGAAATCTCATGAACTGGAAGAGGCTAGTGATCGTTCTTGTTTTGAGCATCATGCTCATCCTTG
>DATHUN010000085.1:0-7382 GCA_035462205.1 Anaerolineales bacterium | reverse complement strand
TGTGGTGAAGCTCCACCCTTATTCGTGCTTGGGGAACTTGGCGAGATAGCCGTAGACCTGGTCGAGGAGCAGTTTTAATTCCTCGCGTTCGCGCAGATCATGTCGTAGCGAGGCCTGTAGGAAATCGTCCTCGTTTGCACGTGTTCCCAGCAGTGCTTGATCGCGGGCGATCTGTTTGGTCTTCTGCGCCAGTTTTGTTTCCAGGCGGGTGCGGTAGCCCTCGTAGAAGCTGAACTCCTCAAGCGGTTCCAGCGTCGCCGCATCGCCTTGTTTTAGGAGTTTATCCAGTGTTTCGAGGAATTTGTCCATATCCAGCGGCTTTTGAATGAAGCGGGTCACGCCGATATCCAGGGCAAATTCCTTGTCTTCGGGAGAGAGAAAGGTCGCGGTGATGAAAATGACGGGGATGGTACGAGTCTCGGGATTGATGCGCAACCTATGAACCAGCCCAAACCCGTCGAGTTTGGGCATCATAATATCCGCAATGACTATGGCTGGCCGTTCCTGCCGGATGGCATCCAGCCCTTCCTTGCCATTACAGGCGGTGATCACTCGATGGCCCCGAAATTTCAGTGTCGTGCTCAAGAGTCTCAAGATATCGGGATCATCTTCCACTAAAAGCAGATAACCTGGACTCGCGCTCATAAGTTTATTCTAGCTCGCCGCGGCCCGATTCGTATATTAATTTCGTACTATTTTCCAGCAGAAATCAACGATCTGCGCTTCATCCAGGGCGTCACGGTTTTGACGCGCTCCGAGTTTCCAGATATAAACCTTCCACCCTTTTGCGTGCCCAGGGTGTCTGGCGCAAAAATTTCAGCGAGGATTTGATGCTGGGATCATGGGTAAAGCAACGGATCGGGATACGTTTTCCCAGTGCCTCCCAACCAAACTGCTCCACCAGATGGTTTAGCACCGTCTCGAGGGTGATGCCATGCAGGGGATTGTTGGGCTGTTCATTCATATCATTTTAGAGTTATCAAACCTTCTATTCGAAAGGGTTCCCATTTTGCACATTACTTTTCATCCGCTTCAGCAGCGCTAGAGGGGACATTCCCTGACCGCAGGTCATGCGACTCCGGTGGGGGAGCCGAGATGCGCATGGTTTCCGTCAGTTTCGTTTCTACCCAATCCGCAATACTTTCGATTGTATCCCGACGAAGATCATGGTATCCAGCCGTCTCCGTGATTCCGGGCACCAGGTGAGCATCAACTTGTACGGGAAGAATATATTGATCCGCGTCTCGCAGGGCGCGTTCCTGTGCATGCCTCCTCTCGAGATCGGTCCATTGTTTCAGTGGATAATATTGGGAGATCAGCAAAACACAATAACGTGCTTTCCGGGCATAGAGATTGACCAGGTGATCGACGACATCGTTTCCCCAGCTCGCCTGCGGCGCGTACTCATCGTGGAACACGGTAATGTTCTTACTTGTCAGTAGGCGCGCCAACTCTTTGGCCATCGATCTGTCCGGGCTTGCGAAGGAAAGCGCCACATCATATTCAAATGCATCTTCGGTCATTGCATTCTCCCAGGGCACGATTTTTACCTGTCTTTTGGTTTCGGCTTGGCATGCCGTTTTTCTTTGTCCTCGATAATACTGATGCGACCGTCGCTTTCCATATACGCCTCTTTTACTTTTGACACATTGTCCAGACCCTGCTCACGAAGCTGCATCATCAGCTCGTCTTCCGTGATCAGTTCCTGGCGCATGTTGCGGCGCAGCATCTTGCCATCTCTGACCAGCAGCAGCGGGGCTGGCTCAATCAGTTTTTGGAACCATTTGGAGTGGAAGCTCAGCCAATCAAAGGCATAATTCCAGAAGATGATGGTCAGCACCAGTACAATCCCATTTGGGACGGACTTATACTCCCCGGCGATCGCATTTTGCGAGGCATCCGCAAGCAGGGTGATTAGCAAGAGATCGGACATCGTCAGCGTACCCATCTGGCGCTTTAAGATCACCCGGAGCATCACGAACAGTGCGAGATACATGACTGATCCGCGCACGATGATTTCCAAAAAAGGGATATCTGGCAGAAAAATCGAGTTCCAATCCATTAAATATTTACTCCATAGGACTTAATACGACGCCGATGGATTAAATATACTTGGGACAGGTCGGAAAAAGGGCTATTCACCTACGGATCTCCCCTGTACTTCTGTCAGACCTGACGGGCTTCCGGCACCCGGCAACCCGTCAGGTCCTTTCACAGCTACGTTATTTTCTCTTGAAGATCATAGAGGCTAAATATCCAGCGGCGGCTTTGTCCCTGCCGGAATGGGGGAGACGTAATTAGCTGTGCTGCGCTTCTTTTCGAATTCTTCCATCGCCTGCTCACGGACCGCTTGATTCTGCATGAATTCGATGGCACTGAGTGCCATTACTTTTCCGGCGTATAACATGCCGCGTTGGCCAATTCCCATTTTGCCCTGGGCGACGATCTGCCACGAATGTCCGGGGGAACCGAGTGTCCAGCAGGTAGTGAAGATCTGTCCCGTTGGAGTCACCCAGGAAACGTCGCCGACGTCGGTCGATCCGGGCAGAACGACCTCGGATTTGAAGGGGGGCAAAATGTCTTCGAACAGAACCTGTTTCTTCAGCTCCGCCACGGCTTTCGAGTCCAACCCATAGACGTATGCGCCGGTTTCCAAACTTTCCGGCGGAATCGACTTCGAGAGCTCGCGTGCAAAAGCGTGTTCGTCGTCGCTGAATTTCGGTGCGCCTATTTCCACAAGCTTGGATTGCAGGACTTCATTGATCGTTTCATTTGGGAGCATATTTGACATACCGGAAATCACCTCGATTTCTACGTCCGTGCCGGTCATCAGGGCCGCTCCCTTGGCAATATCTTTGACCCGGGCGAACAAGGCATCCAGTTGATCGGTACGCGGAGCCCGCACGCTGTAAAGGGACATAGCATAATCGGGCACAACATTGGGCGCAATACCACCGCCGTTGAGAATCACATAGTGGACGCGCGCGTCGGGAATCATATGCTCGCGCAGATAGTTGACACCTACATTCATCAGTTCAACAGCATCCAGCGCGCTGCGCCCATTGAAAGGATCGGCCGCCGCGTGAGCGGTCTTACCGTGAAACTTAAAGAGGACCCGGTAATTCGCCAGGAAGTTTGCGTAGAGCGTTCCATTGAAGGTATCCGGATGCCAGGTCAGACAAATATCGACATCATCGAAGACGCCTGCCTTTGCCATGAATGCTTTTCCTGCACCTCCTTCTTCGGCCGGACATCCATAGTAGCGAATCGTCCCTTTGACCTCGCCCGCATCGATAGCTTGTTTCACCGCCATCACAGCCGCCAACCCGGCCACGCCGAGCAGATTATGTCCGCACCCGTGACCGGGGGCGCCGCTCTCCAGCGGCTTCTGATACGGGACGCAGTCCTGGCTGAGACCGGGCAGCGCATCGAATTCGCCCAGGATGCCGATGACAGGTTGCTTGGCATTCCCATAGCTGGCAACAAACGCGGTAGGGATTTTCGCCACTTCGCGCTCGAGCTGGAAGCCTGCTTCCTCTAAGGCATCCTGTAAGGTCTTGGAAGATTGAAACTCCTTGTATCCCAATTCGGCATATCCCCAAACTTCGTTGCTCAGCTCGACGAACATCGAGCGGTTGGACTCGATCCACTCTGATAGATCCATATGTTTCTCCTCTTGTAAGTTTGGATTTAAATGGAATTATAGTCCCCCGAAGCGGCATGTCACCGTCCCGAAGGGACACCGCTTCGGGACGGTGTGATCGAAGGGGGCGTACTCTGTGGCTTCACCAGGAATTACCGAAAGCACCACGGCGCGCATTTTTTGATGGCGTCCAGTTCGTCATAAAACTTGTCATAGTGATCATCAGATTGCGTGAGCAGGTCTGTGACCGTTGCATCCTTCTCTCCCGCTCCCCAGGCCCGGAAGGCGCGAATGACAGTATTCATGTAGCTGATCAGCTCGTTCTTGGCAGTACGCATACAGGCAGGCACCTCAATTTCCTGCGTATCCACCTGAACTTGTTGCATGACGAGCACAGGAGGCTCATACGATGTTTGCGAGGCCGTGGAGGCTACCTGATAGAGATGATCGTAGCTTTTTAGCTGGATAACAAGAAAAGCGGATGCATCCTTCACGGCGTCCACTTCACAAGGGTTATAGAAGTACCTCCAGGCGTAGACACTCGCCGGTACCAGGATCAACAAAGCGATCAGGATAGCCGCGAGCCATCCAAAACGGCTTGTTTTCTTCTCACCATCTGGTACCAGAGGCAGGGCTGAATTTTCCATAAGATCTGCCTTACTTATTTCAGCTTAGCACTACGCCTACGAAATTTCTTGTCGATGTTCCACTTACCGCCTCTCTTCTTCAGACGCGCCAGTATGATTCCAGAATGAGTTGGATCCGTCGGTTGTGCTTCATACGTTAATATTGCGTACTCTTCCACCGAGGAAGCAACGGTATGCCGATCATCCTCCTGCGAGCCCGGAAAAGGGATGAAGTCAGTGTCGCGCTCCGCCCAGGACAACGTCAGATAGGCTGTATCTCCTTCAGTTGGAAGTGGGCAACGAATACCCGCGCTCAGGCAGATTTCATTCCCCTGCGAGTCGACTGCTACCCCCGCATTCACCAGGATGGATTCGCCCTCCTCATCCGAAGAAACTTGCAGACCAGAAACCGTCCCGCGGCCGATCAGCATTCGGCAAAGGAATTTCATCCTGTTCTGCAAGTAAGCATACTCTTGCTGAAAATCTTCCACTCCCAGGACCATACCGTAAGCATAATTGTGCCGTTTTCGAAGGGGGACTTCAATTGATTTATTATTCATAAAATTTTCCACGGTATTCACGGCCGATAGCAAGTTGTGCTGCAAATCCAGCTTACAGGAAAACGACTGTCTGTGCAAGTACACGGACACGCCATTATTCAAACGCCTGGTTACAAGTCTATAATCGGCTACTCGATGTCATATTTTCAGTCTTGTCGATTGACAGCAGCGATATTCGAATGGATACTATCTTATAACATCAAGGCAGAAATGTTTTGGCTAAATGCCAAACGTTTTGCTCAGCTCTCGACGAAACATCTCTTCCTTCACCCGATTTCCATACAATAATCTTGACTGATCACAGGATCAACACAGGATCTATACAGGCAGTGTTGACTTCTTGCTGTGATCTTGCTGTGATTTGACGAGATGTTGTGAACGTCCCTTAGCAAGGCGGCGCAACTATTTTCGACCATAAAACCAGAGACCAGTAGAAATACTGGTCTCTTCTCTCTCCTCCAACCGCTCCTGCAGTAAGGGGATTTTCAGCAGAATGCACCGACGACGTCGTGAGTGAAGCAGGCGTTGATTGGTTGCCAGCCGAATTGACGATCACCTGGAAGGTATTGAACTCATCGGCATGGCCATAGACAACGGTGCTGATCTTTATAAGATATATACGAGGAGAATCGGGAATTGGATTTGTTTGTAAAGCAGGAAACACATTCGCCTGACGTTACTTCTGTATCCGGCTATTAAACAAAGAACCTTTTAGCACTTCAGGACCTGTTGGACGGCTGCTCCCGCCTTTGGGCTCGATCGTAACCCGCACCGAAGAATAGGTCAGCAGCGATTCGGGCGCAACGATCCGCATGCCTCGATAACCATCTTCGTCCACACCAAAGAGTCCACCGCTTGTTTCTGTGGAATCGCGTTCCAGCCACACCTGGTATTCCTGGTTCTCGGACAGGGTTTCCAGCTGATCCACCACCAGTACACCATTTTTGCCATCGGCGCTGATGATGACAATTGCGCTCGCCTCGGGAACTGCGGTAGTATTTTGCAGGGCGACGGCGCGCATCCCCAACGGTCCCGTGAAGACCTCCGAGTTGTGCGCCTGCCTCCAGAACAAGATATTTGAAATCGCCAGGAGCAGGATTAAAAGCAGACCGGCAATCGCACCCACCGGGACGAGTCGTCCTGGCAGGCGACGTGCTGCAGAATCGGGGACACGCTTGTGGTTCAGGCGTTGGACGCGCTCCGCTAAACGTGACTTGAGCTGCGCCGGAGGCGTTGCCGGCGGGACGGCAAGCAATAGTTGATCGGCGATATCCTGGTAGGTCTCCAACTCCTTGCGGCATAGATAACAGCCCGCCAGATGCTCGGCGACCTGGCGTGTTTCTGCCTCGTCCAGGCTTCCCAGGACATAAGCGGGTATGGTTTCGAGGACATGCCTATCATTCAACATATGTAGCGAGTCATTCCTTCTTCTAGTAAATACGTTCTCTAGCCTTTCCTGGATTTATCAGAAGGCTGTGGTTGCTCGGAGAGGATCTCCCGTAACTTCTGCATCGCAAGGCGAATACGTGTTTTTACAGTGCCGAGCGGTTCCCGTAACAAGTCAGCAATCTGCCGATGCGAGAAGCCTTTGAAATAAGCAAGCATGAGGGCTTCACGCTGATCCCTAGGTAATTCCTCCACTGCCTCGCGGATGCGTGCCCGCTGCATTTTGCTTTCCATATCTTCTTGGGGTCCGGACAGATCGGATGCTTTTTGCCAGGGCAGGTCGCTCAGATACAGGCTTTTCTGGTCGAGATTCGACCGCTGTCCACGTAGAACATCGATGGCATGGTGGCGTGTGATCGCCGCCAACCAGGTACTTACCTTGCCACGCTCCGCTTGATAAGTGGAGGCACCCTTCCAGACACGCACGAACACATCCAAGGTCACTTCCTCTGCAACCGAGGGATCGTTCAAGATTGCCAGCGCCACGCTAAACACCACATGATTGTAGCGGTCATAGAGCTCTTCCAATGCCCCGGTCTCTGCCTGGGCAATCCGCTGGATCAGTGTGGCATCATCTAATTTCTCAAATTTCATCTCGAAAATTCAGTGTTCCCGTAATTTGAAAAACCGATCGGCAAACATGCCATGAATAGCAAAGGGCTCCCTTGTATAAAGTCCCCACATTAGTCCAATGACTAGATACTTTATATTGAGTTTAAGAATACAGTAAAAATGCTGTCTGTGCAAGTCCTAGAAATAAAGTCAGCTTGTCTATTTAGTCCAGGGTATTCGAAAAGCTGGGCAGAAGCAATTAACAATTTTGCAGGATTTGAAGAGTACCTTTCTTTTAGATTTCTCGTCATGTATTCAACATCGGAATTCTCATCGATCCTCCAAACCAAGCAAGGAGTGTGCTATGTTGAACATTTTCAAATGGCTGTTTACCGCCCTGTTTGCGGCGATCGCCTGGCTGATCACCGGCTATACAGTGGAGTATTTCAAGCCCTATAGAAGAAAATAGGTAGGCGGAAGCAAAAGGGGGTTGACCAGAGGAGATGCTTTCGCGCCTCAGATCAAGGGGAATGGAGCAAAACGTCCCACAGAAAT
>DATHUN010000084.1:0-1859 GCA_035462205.1 Anaerolineales bacterium | reverse complement strand
AAAACTCATTAAGCGTAATAGTAAGATCGGCAATTGGACGAGCCTGGCAGCGCTGGTCGTACTTGGCGTGGGTATGTTTATCTCCTTCAAGCGACAAGATTTATTTGTCTATGCACTGGTTGCCTTGCTGGCAGGCTTTACCCTGACCCAGATCGGCATGTACATGGGCAACCGCTATGGCCGCAGTCCACGCCCGGATGAAAAGCTGGATGCAGGCATGAAGGGTCTACCCGGGGATTACAGCATCTATCATTACACCACACCGGCATCGCATTTGCTGGTCGGTCCTGCCGGCGTTTGGGTCCTGATGCCCTACCACCAGCGCGGGCAGGTTGTGTACAGAAAGAATCGCTGGAAAATCAGTGGTGGCGGATTCCTACAGTCCTACATGCGCATCTTCGGACAGGAAAGCCTTGGCCGACCGGACATCGAAACTGACAATGAGATCGCCAAGCTGCAAAAGTATCTTGCCAAACAAATGGATGAGTCGCAAATCCCGGCGATCAAGCCATTGATCGTATTTACCAACGATGAGGTGGAAATCGATGCAGAGAATGCGCCCATCCCCGTGATGAAGGTGAAACAGGTCAAGGATTTCATCCGCCAGCGGGCAAAAGAAAAGCCCATTGGGCAGCTGCAGCTTGCGGCGGTGAAGGAAGCGTTGCCCGAGCAATAAGCCGGTCAGAGCAATCTCCCGTTGAAGACTGCTTCACTTAATTCATGATACACTTGTTCTAGTTCTGCAAGTAGAACAGGTAAAATTCCCATTTGAAAAGAGAACTGATTTGAGCACCGGCCGTTCGCCCGAGCGCTCAACGAAGTATCCGTTATTATGCGTTCAATCGTAGCCGTAGATATTGAGACCACAGGTCTTAGCCCGGATCGAGATGCGATCATCGAAATCGGGGCCGTGAAGTTCAAAGGTCACCGGGTGGAAGCGGAGTGGACCACACTCGTCAATCCGGGCCGCCACATTCCCGAGTTTATTACAGGACTGACCGGCATTAGCGATGTGGAGGTGCGTAGCGCCCCATCCCTGATGAAGGTCGCGCCAGATCTGGACGCCTTTGTGGGTGATGCCCCCGTAGTGGGACATAACGTCCGCTTTGACTTGAGCTTTCTGCAACGTTTGGGGTTGTTCGAATATAACGACGTCATCGACACGTATGAGCTCGCTTCTGTCTTGATGCCGACTGCCAGTCGCTACAATTTAGGATCCCTGGGAAAACAACTTGGCATTCTCCTGCCTGCCACACACCGCGCCCTGGACGATGCCCGGGTCACAATGGCGGCGTTCAACCGTTTACTGGAGATGGCGCGCGATCTACCGCTCGACCTGGTGGATGAAATCGTCCGCTTGAGCGAGCCGCTTGCCTGGGATGCAGGCTGGTTTTTTCAGGAAGTGATGCGCGGTCAAACTAGACAAGGCGTCCAGGCGAAGAAGATCAAGAAAAAAGACGCCGGCACATGGTTCGACGAGTCCAAATATCCTCCACTCGAGAATCCCGAACGACCCGTCCCGCTCAACGTAGACGAGGTTGCATCTATCCTCGAGTATGGCGGACCGTTCTCGCAGTTTTTCGCCTCCTTTGAGCAACGCCCCGAACAGGTAGACATGCTGCGCGCCGTCACGAACGCGCTTTCCTATGGGAGTCATCTCATGGTCGAGGCAGGGACCGGCGTCGGAAAGTCGTTTGCCTACCTCGTGCCCGCTGCTCTCTTCGCTATGCAAAATAACACCCGCGTCGTGGTTTCCACCAACACGATCAATTTGCAGGACCAACTGATCCAGCGTGATCTTCCTAACTTGTGCCAGGCGTTGAATCTCGATTTGCGCTTTTCCGTCTTGAAGGGGCGCT
>DATHUN010000083.1:0-4261 GCA_035462205.1 Anaerolineales bacterium | reverse complement strand
GTCGTCGGCAAAGTAACGCAACAGCAAATAGGTAAACGTCTTTGCCAGCGCCGAGACCGCCAGGGAGGCGGTGGCAGCCGCGTAGGGCAAGCGGTAATCCACCATCATTTTCCAAATCCCTTTAAAGTGATTCTTATCGATGGCGGTGCGGAAGTCGAATGTAAGTGTAGGTTCGTTCGTGGTCATTCTCTCTTCTCTCTTTTGTTTCAGACACCTCTCACCCTGGGAGAGGAAATAAAAAAGGCTGTGGCGGGTGCGCCACAGCCTAAAAATTCAGGATGATAAGACCTAGTAACGGTCTATAGGCGCACTACGAAAAGGTACAGAACCAGCGCTAACTGGTGTGATGAAGACTCGAGTGATATACATGCTCATGCAGTGCGCTCCTTTCTTGCAAATTTGCTTACTTATTTTATTTTAAGTAAAGCCTTCTGAGTTTACCCCGGGCCTTTCAAATATGTCAAGGCTTTTGCAGTAACGAAATCTCCTACTTGATAAACGCAGCCTCCTGCTAAATTCCTTCCATTTGCGCGGCGAGATTGTTGATCCATTTGCGCGAGCGATAGCGAGAGACCCCAAGCATCCATTTGGTCGCTTCCTCAGACATCGCGCATAGATACACCAAGTACACGGGGAGGTGGAGGACAAAGGCGCCAATGTACGCCATTGGGACACCGACCAGCCAGATGATAATTCCATCCAAGAAGAGCGAGAAGCGCGTATCGCCGCCGGCGCGCAAGATGCCCACAACAATTGTCATGTTGTTGACGCGTACCCATAGAAAGAAGGTAATGACATTGATGAGAAAACCGGCGTTCGTGATCACTTCCGGTGAGACTTTGTACAGCGACAAAATCGGCGCCTTAACAAATTGAAGGAGGACACCAATCACTAGCCCACCTAGAATCCCAAGCCCAAGCGAGCGACCTGCGTAGAGAAAAGCTTCATGCTCCTTTCCTGCGCCAATTCGATTGCCCACCAACACGGAGGTTGCATTCGAGATCCCGATGAACACCACGAACCCGACCTGCTCGATCGTGCTGACAATGTTCATTGCCGCAAACGAGGCGGTGCCCATTCGCCCATAAAGGAGGTTGTATGTAGTGATACCCAAAGACCAGAATAATTCGTTGAGAATCACCGGCAGCATAGGCTTGATGACTTTCCTGACGAAGGCGGAGTCGAAGTCTGTTAGCTCCCGCAGCGAAGCCGCGACCGGCGACTTCTGCAAATAGATGATGCTGATCAACGTCACACATTCGAGCGCACGCGCAATGATTGCCGCGATCGCCGCGCCGGGGATTCCAATCTCGGGCAAGCCGAATTTTCCAAAGATCAAAGAATAAGAAAGAAATGTGTTGAAAAGCAGCGCAATCACGCTGACGGTAGTGGGCGTCTTTACATTGCCAGTGGAGCGCATCACCAAGGAGTAACTAAAGGTAATCGCAAAGAATAAAAAAGTCCATGAGAAGGTGCGTAGATAGCTGGCACCCAATCGAATCACATTCGGATCCTGAGAATAAACACTCAATATTTGTGTGGGAAGAAATTGGGCAATGCTGAAGAAAATCAAACTAGCTGCCATTGCCAGCATTAAGCACAATCCCAGCACCCGCCGTAGATTGGGTAGATCACCTCGCCCCCAAAATTGTGCGGTGAACATGGCTGCGCCACTAATGATTCCAAAGTGGACCAGGTTTAACAGGAATGCGATCTGCCCGGCCAGCCCGACCGCCGCCACCGCTATCTCACCTTTTTGCCCGACGAACACAACAGCCAGCAGGTTCAAGCTGGAAAATACCAGCTGCTGAATCATAATAGGAACAGCGATCCTTCGTACTTCGTGGAAATAATCTGGGTCGCGATAAAAATCGGCCACTTGATCGAATATGGACACATTACCTCCAAATGGACTGATTATAAGCGGGTGGGGTAGGGGGAACCGCAGGACGATCTTTCTGCGTATCTTATCAGACAGGAATCATTCGACCAGGCTTGTAGCGGGCCCGTTTCCAGTGCCCGAATCCAAGCGGGTGATGACTCGTGAAAAGAACCGCAGCAGGGTAGGGAGGTGGATGGGCACCTCCTTTTCAGCAAAGCTATTTCGTTTATGCTTCGAGGGAGATTTGATTCTTGCCGTTATCCTTCGAATGTTTCGCGGCTTTTTCGACTGCCAGCAGAAGTTCGTCCAGAGTTCGTCCACTGGACGGAAAGACAGCAATCCCTATGGAAATCGTGACCGGAATTTCCCAGGTTCTTGATTTGCTTTCCACCGCAGAGCGCAATCGTTCTGCGACCGCGACGGCGGCATCGCCCTTTGTGGAGGGAAGCAGAACCAAAAACTCGTCTCCAACGCGCCAGCGCGCAATAAAATCACCAGGACGAAGATGCTCTGTCAATAGCCCAGCCAACCGCCGCAGCATATTGTCGCCGGCCGAATAGCTAATATCGTTATAAAGACGCAGGTCATCGCCGTCGATGAACAGAATGGAAAATACTCCATTTTCCCGCTGCGCTCGCTGGATGCCGCGCTGGATTTCCTTCTCCGCCGCAACACTGTTTGGTAGCTGTGTGATCGGGTCGAGGTAGGCGATCTGGTGGGAGGCATCCAGGCGATTGGCGAAGGACAACAGACGCTCGGTCAACGTATTGATCACACCCAACTGATAATTGTTTCCGGCCGAAGCGTGAGAATAGGTATTAACAATAAATCCGCGCTTCTCGTACACCTTCGCATCAAACAGCGCGTCGCTGATTGCAATCCATAGATCGGCGATTTCCAGCTTTTCATTTTGGAAATGGATCAGCATCACCGATGCCGGATTGGACCAGCGGAACTGTGTGCTTTCGCGATTGAGACGGTCAAACAGATCCTTGGCCACTGTTTCCCGTTCCTGCCTGCTCTGCTGCGTGAAGACGGCCACAATTTCATCGCCACCAATGCGGTAGATCGGGGCGCCGGTATCGCGCATCACAATGCTGACCCAGTGCAGAATGGCATCGCCCGATTTATGTCCATGTTCGACATTAAAGCGCATGAAGTTATTGAGATCCACGAGTAGAAGCGAAAAGTCGGTCGCCTCCGATGAAGCCAGCCGACCTGTGAAAGTTTCTAAAAACGCGAGCAAATTCCCCGTACCGGTCAGTGGGTCAATCCGTTCGACGGATTGATCGTATTCTGTCATTATAGGCTCCCGAGCTTCATCGCAATCAGTATTGTTTATAGTTTGCAGCCACCGAATTTTCCAAATGTCGGAATGCATTCAATTTTAGCATCGAGAACACTTTGTGGTGAAGGATTAACCTGCGAAACCTTACTAATTTATTTAAGCCTTTTTCTCGAAAATTTCATAATAGCCCTTATCTAATTCGTCGTCGTTGATGTGAGCGTATCTTTGTGTAATTTGAATATTCTCGTGCCGGGCAAGTGCCTGCGCAAGTTTAAGATTCCCTGACGAGCGCAAAATCGTGGAAACAAAATAGTGTCGGAAAGAGTGGGGAGTGATATGTCCTTCTGCTTCGCTTCCTAGTGCTTGTTTCACTCGTTCGGCAACAATATTACGACCCGTCGTGGGCGTGATTGGCTTGATTTTTTTGCCGGTCCCTTTATCATGGCGGGCGAAAAGGGGCAGGGCAGTTAGTTGTTTTCCGGATTTTCCATCGAGTTCCGCACGCAGCGATAAATAATCTTTCAGGGCGTGCATTGCTCTGCTCGTAAAACGGACAACAGCCTGTTTGTCGCCTTTACCAATGATGATGGCGCGTCCTTCATTCCAATCGATATCGCCGCGACGTAAATTGCATGCTTCATGGACACGCAATCCGGTGTCTGCCAATGTGATCAAAAAGGCCCGATCTCTCATTGCGCGTAACCGTTCAACCGCCAAGCCTTCGGCTGGAATAAGGGATGGAATTCCCGAGACGAATTCTAAAACTCGCTCGATATCGTCTGTAGGGAATTGCGGCAAGCGAATGCCTGGTTTGCGAGTACGATTTTCAATGAGTATATCCATCCGCGGCAGATTGATTTCAGCCAGCCGCTCTGCGGCGAGAAATCGAAAAAAACGAGCTAATGCCCGAATATACAATTGTTCCGTTGCGGGAGAGAATGCCTTGAGATGCATAGCGAACTTGGAAACGAGTTCTTCTGTAAGGATGTCAGCAGGGGACGCATCAGGATCAATTTTTGCTTTCACCAGTACTTTTTTGAATTCCTTTAATGCTTTGCCGTATGTGAGGGCGGTGTTTTGGCTACGTGCTG
>DATHUN010000082.1:0-2341 GCA_035462205.1 Anaerolineales bacterium | reverse complement strand
TGAAACGCTCCCTGGGCGCGGGCGTGTCTGGATACGCTCTAAAGGATGATGTGAAGGGCATCTTGGAAGGTATCAGGTGGACGTTGAACGGTGGGAATTATGTGAGCGAGGCTCTTCGGAGATATGAATAAGGGACAGCGTTTTCATTCACGAATTCATCATCAGACGACTTATTTAACCGAGGCGCCCGGAACAGGTCGGGGGTAAAACCGGCAAAGAGAAACCATAAACTGTTTTGGCTGAGGCTCACTATCGCAGGTATTTACCAAGAACCCGCGCTGCAATCTCTGGAGTTCTAATAAGGAGAGGTTTCATTGTAGAATAGCACTTATAATTTGTAGACAGTCTGTTATACAGCCATATGCTAACACCCCGCATAGGGACATTTTACAGCACCACGCTGTATAACTCATAGTCAGGCATCATTGACTCTCTTATTGGAAACGAAACATGGGTGTGAAGAACTACTTAATTGACGGCGTTTCCTGCGCCGGTAAAACTACGGTCTGCGACGAGCTGCAAAGGCGCGGCTACCACGCCATCCACGGCGATGAGGAGTTGGCCTATTGGGGCGATCTAAAAACTGAGGAGCCCCTGGCTGGTAGCTCTGACGAGAATCGTACTTGGCTATGGGACGTTGAGAAGGTCAGAGCTTTGGTGGCGGATCAAAACCATGCGGCAACATTCTTTTGCGGCGGTTCCAGGAATTCCGACCGCTTCATAGGTCTGTTCGATGAAGTGTTTGTTCTGGAGATCGATATGGATACGCTGAACCGGCGTCTTGCCGCCCGACCTGAAAACGAGTGGGGAGGAACGGCAAGGGAAGGGGAATCCTTTGCGCGATTACAGCAGGAGACAAAAGAAGGTCTTCCTAAGAACGCAATCATAATCGATGCCACGGCAGCCCTCTCAAGCGTCGTGGACACAATTCTTGAAAATACTAACGGATGAGTTGTGGAATAATGTTAGTATCAGAGTCCATTCTAGATTATGTGACTGCCGTGATTTTTGCGGGATTTTTAGCGGAACGATTTTTTGTAGTTTCTACAAGAGGGCTTTTCCGTCAGTAAATGTGCCCAACACAGCGTGCAGCGGACGGCTGGGAGTCGGCGCGTTTTTGGGGCTTGGTCCAGGATTGGGCCGGATCCCGTTTTTCAACCCCTCCCGCCCACCAGCCCTCATCAGGGTGCTAACGCGACGGGTAACGCAAACCGTTAGGCGCGAGAACTAGTAAAATAGAGAAATCTATGAAGAATACACCACTGCAATCCCTGATGGACGATTGCTTTGACCGCATCTTTGCCCTTGATAAGCGGGGAAAAACGGTATTTTTTCCTTAACGCACGAAATGCACGTATTGGAAGCAGTGGAAAATGAGACTTTAGAATCACATAGTAGAGGTCGGAGGTTAGAGTCCCTCCGCGTCCACAAATAAACGAACTGGATGGCTCATTTATTTTATTGTTCCAGTGCAAGTGATACTTACAAAGCTTTCCCAAAAAGGTGGAAAGCTTTTGAAAGAGATATGTCTTATAATTCAATCCTCATGCCTCCACGAACCAACGAAGCCTGGCTCTCCGATTTGCGTAGCGATGGACTCCAGCGCGAAGCCGCCCTGGAGGATTTACGCGAAATTATCCAAAAGGGACTTCCTTACGCTCTCTCGCGCTGGCTCTCGCCGGACCAGCCACAGTTCAACGCGCTCGTCGACGAGGTAACCCAGGAAACACTTTTACGCGTTTTGGACCAACTGGATACCTTCGAGGGCCGCAGCCAGTTTACCACCTGGGTGCATAAGATCGCCGTCCGCATCGCTTTGACCGAACTACGTCGCAAGCGCTGGCGTGACGCATCCCTGGATGAATTGACTGAAAACGAGGATGTGCCACCTCCACCCGGTCTGCTCGCCGATTCACAGGCCGGTCCAGAAACGTCGGCTGAGCGTTCTGACATGCTCGTCCGCGTCCGCCGCATCATAGACGAGGAGCTCACAGACCGCCAGCGACAGGCATTGATCCTGTTGGGAGTACAAGATATGCCGATGGAAGATGCGGCGCGCAAATTAAAGACGAACCGCAATGCACTGTACAAGCTGCTGCACGATGCCCGCCTGCGACTTAAACGCCGATTATCCATGGAGGATATTACACCTAACGAAGTCCTTACACTTTTTGAACAAAAGTGAGACCAACGTAAGATTAGTGTGTTGTTAAACATCAAGAACGCTGATTATGAAGATACAGGATATCATCAAACGAATCCGCCACAGTCTCGGATTGCAAAAGGAACTTCCCAACGAGGCGGTTTTGGGCATTTTGCGTGTGCTCGATGACGTGCCCGA
>DATHUN010000081.1:0-3664 GCA_035462205.1 Anaerolineales bacterium | reverse complement strand
CAGAGCAGCTTTGGCTGCACTCCAATAATAGTTTGTTCAACACCAGGTGTTAGAATGGTCTGATGTCGTCTCTCAAAGAACATTTTCTCTTGGATCCTAATATCGTTTTTCTCAATCACGGCTCATTCGGCGCCACGCCGAAACCGGTGTTTGATGCGTACCAGGACTGGCAGCGACGCCTGGAACGCCAGCCTGTTTTGTTTCTCGGTCGAGAATACAATGAGCTGTTATATGAGGCGCGGACCGCCTTAGGCGAATACTTGCATGCCGACCCTGAGGATCTCGTCTATATTCCGAATGCAACTCACGGTGTGAACATCATTGCTCACTCCTTGAACTTACAGCCCGGTGATGAAGTTTTGACAACCGATCATGAATATGGCGCCTGTGATTACACCTGGGAATTTCTATGTCAGAAAGCGGGTGCCCGCTATATTCACCAGCCGATTCCGTTGCCGGTTCATTCGGATGAAGAGATCGTGGAACAATTTCTCAAAGGGATCACGCCGCGCACCAAAGTGGTGTATCTCAGCCATATCACCTCGCCCACCGCGCTATGTTTGCCGGTGGAAGAGATTTGCCATCGGGCTCGGCATCTGGGAATCCTGTCCATTGTGGATGCTGCTCATTCGCCCGGGCAGATGCCTGTCGATCTAGAGCAGCTTGGTGCCGACGTTGCTTTTGGGAACTGCCATAAATGGATGCTGGCGCCGAAGGGTGCCGCTTTTCTGTTCGTGAGGCGGGAAATTCAGGATCGTATTGAGCCTTTCGTGGTCAGTTGGGGATACCAGCCTACACCTGAGATGACGACCGGTTCGCGCTTTATTGACCTCTTGCAATGGACGGGGACGAAGGATCCCACCGCGGCGTTAGCTGTCCCCGCCGCGATCCAATTCATGAGAGAGCATAATTGGGAGCCGGTTCGCCGTGAATGCCACGCACTGCTGTGTCAGGCGTTGGAGCGCGTTGGGAAATTGACGGGCTTGCAGCCGCCCTACCCGCTTGATTCCGAGTTCTATCACCAGATGGCGATTGCGCCGCTTCCGCCGTCCAATCTGGCCGTGCTGAAAAGCCGGCTTTATAACGAATACAAAATCGAAGTACCACTCGTCCAGTGGCAGGATAAACAATTTATCCGCATCTCGATCCAGGGATACAACGACCAAAATGATGTGGACAAATTACTGCAAGCGTTACAAGCTCTCCTTCCCGAGACCGCGCAATAGGCCTTCGCAGGCAACTTCCGCCGGTAAAATCCGTATGAGAAGCATCATCTGAATAGATGTAACCTTAAGGCTGGTTGTAGGGTGGTTTGGAAAGTAATACTTACCCTAAAAATCCGTTAATCATATTAAAAACTTTATGAGTAATCAGACTGGAATTAGAGATATGGATATTACACTTGCACTTGGAGGCGGAGGAGCCAGAGGAAATGCCCACATCGGTGTAATTCGGCGTCTTGAACAGGAAGGCTTCCGGATCAAGGCGATTGCGGGGACGAGCTTCGGCGGCATCGTTGCCGTCCTCTATGCTGCCGGCTACCGGCCGAATGAGCTCGAGGAGATGTTCGCCGCGCTCGATCAGCGAAAATTTTATGGTCATGGACCCAAGGATGGACCTTCTCTGATGGGTATTGCCGGGATTGCCAGGTTGTTGGAAGATTTCCTTGGCGAGCGGACGTTCGAACAATTGCGTATGCCATGCGTGGTTACAGCAACTGACTTGAGAAGTGGTAGCGAGGTGTTGCTGTCCAAAGGTCGTCTGGTGGATGCTATTCTTGCCACGATTGCGATGCCTGTCGTCTTTCCCGTTCGTTATATCGGCGACCTGGAATTGGTGGATGGCGGAACGCTCGATCCTGTTCCCGTGGCACCAGCGCGTTCGCTCAATCCTCATCTGCCCGTTGTGGCCGTCGCCCTGAATATGCCCATTGGGCACTCGGCGCAGACCTGGTCCATTCCCATGCCGATTTCTATGCCGCGTACCCTGGTGCAGTGGGTGAGCAGGATGCGTTATGGGCTCATGCTGGATGTATACACCCGCTCTATGGATTTAGTCAGCCGGGCAGTTGCCGAATACCGTCTCGAGGTCGATAAACCGGCTGTAATTATTCGTCCGCGTTTAGGAAATATTGATGCACTTGACATCATCAATGTACATGAAGTGGTGAAAATCGGTGAAGCGGCCGTGGACGAAATCCTTCCACAGTTAAAGCAAAAATTTAAGTTGCATAACCGCATCCGCCGTGCACTGGGAGCAAAGGCTTGAGAAGAGATTTACGGAAGTATTCCAGAGAGACCAATATGCGTTTGGCGCTGGGAGCATTCATTCTGTTGTTCATTGTTGGGGTCGCATTGATCTGGGCGATCTATGGACAGGGCGCGGCTGGTATGGGACTCGTGTGCCTGCTGGCAGCTTTGTTTCCGATCATTCTCATCCTGGCCATCTTCCTTGCCATAGAATGGATCCTTAAACGTGCCCGACCCAGGTAATACAAATCTAATCGAATTTAGCAGTTGGACATTGCGTATCCGGGAAGCTTCTCAACAGCCTTCGCGGTTGATGCTTCTTATTCATGGCCTGACCGGCGACGAGAACTCCATGTGGGTTTTCGCGCGCAACATGCCAGCCCAGTACTGGATGGTTGCGCCGCGTGGGACTTATAAAGCGCAGCCCAGCGGATATTCATGGCGGGATCAAGCGCCCTCCTCTCCGTCCGAGCGTCCAAGCCTTGACCAGTTGCGCACGAGCGCCGATGCGTTGATTCGCCTCGTGGACGAGTATGCCGCCTCGGTGAGGATCGACGCGAGCACCTTCGATTTGATGGGATTCAGCCAGGGCGCAGCAATGTCCAATGTGCTGGCGTTCCTGTATCCGCAGCGAGTTCGCAAAGTGGGAATTCTGGCGGGTTTTGTCCCCAGTGGGTTAGAAGAGCTTGCCCCACGGCGTCCATTGGAAGGGAAACCATTTTTCGTCACGCATGGAACGAAAGACGAAACGGTGCCTGTGGACCGCGCCCGCACCTCAATTGCGATTCTAGAAGAGGCGGGTGCCCAGGTTACGTACTGTGAGGATGATGTGGCTCATAAAGTGAGTGTCACCTGTCTGCGCGCATTGCACGATTTCTTTACAGATTAGACCGCTCTCAGCGGGGCGTTGACTAGCCTCCTGTTTGCAGGTATCCTTAACTCGCGCTGCGCAGAGGGTCATTCTTATTGACCCCTGAACGAAGCGCTTATATTATGTAAGCTGGTGTAATTAATGAATCAAAACATCTCTCGTCGCGACTTTCTCAAAATTGCCGGTGCAGGCTTGGGGTCAATGGCTTTCCGTCCTTATAAATCCATACACCTAGGTACTTTTGCCGAGCCGAAGCGGTTACCTGAATTTCCGAAGAGTGAAATTATCGGCCGCGTTGTAGATATGGGGATCGACTTGCGCAGCCGTCCGACGAACGATCAGAACCAGAATACCTCGATTGCCAAGCTCGATGCCGACACTCTCGTGGAATGGGGACGCGAAGTGGTTGGCAACGTGCTCTATGGTTTAAGCAACCAGCGCTATGTGGAAACCCCCCAAGGCTACATTTACGCTTCTGTTCTTCAACCCACTCGCAACCTTCCGAACGGACCCATTAACGAAATCCCGGCGGGACAGCCTGGCT
>DATHUN010000080.1:0-8797 GCA_035462205.1 Anaerolineales bacterium | reverse complement strand
CGCGGGTGATGCCGCCATAATTCCACCAATCGAACGACCAATCGGGCCGGATGACGACCGGGATGCGGTTCGTGGCGCGCAAGTTATCCACCTGCACCGCGATGAGATTCGATTCACTCTTCTTGACCAGGGAAGTCACATCGAACTCAAACGGTGTATACCCGCCTTCATGCTGACCGAGGTACTGACCATTCAGCCAAACGCGTGCCAGATAAAAAACTGCATCAAACTTGAGACGGACGTGGGCATTTTTTATCTCCTCCGGGGCACGAAATACTCGGCGATACCACGCAATGCCTTCGTATTCCGAGTATGTAGGCATGATATTCCAGGTGTGGGGAACATTTACCACTGTCCAGGACGAATCGTCAAAATCCGAATCTTCCCAACCGTTTTGCTCTCCTGTGCGATCTTGGTCAACAGAAAAGTGCCACTCGCCGGTCAATGGAATGGAAATGGATGCAACTGCAGGTATGGAATAAGTATTCATTGTGGGGACCTCAGAGGGAACTGCTATTACTGTTGGTGGAGTGCCACAACCAAATGTAAAGCTGAAGACTAAAAAGAGACCCAGGCAACGACACAAGATGCTCATCCGTTTCGCTCCAAGTGCGCATCGCCGCGCTTCTGTTTCTCATGAAATTCGCTCATAGATTCACCGGCAGCCGATCACAATCCCTGCGACAGAGGCAGCTGAATGCTGGCCCCGGAACGATTGGCAGATTCAAACATAGCCAGTGTGAGTTCCTGATCCAATCTTGCTTGTTGACCACCATACTCTGGTTGCTTATCCTGGCGGATTGCATCGACCAGACTCATGAGACAGTCTGCCACGGCGATCATTTCATCGTCCATGTAATAACCCCGGAAGGGATTGCGCCAGACGATTTCTGGCGAAGTGCCGGCAACCAATTCCGTGAGCGTCTCCATGCCACCGACGTTATGGAAATAGCGTTTGATTGCAATGGGCTGCGGATCTTTTCCATCCGCAGTGAGCACGGTCAAAACATCACCAGATGCCATGCCGCGCTCCGCAAAGAATCTTGTTGAACGCTGCCAGCGTAATGGCGAGTCATAGGCGATGCTCGACCAGTTGAAAAATCCTAGCGCTCCGTTCGCAAACTGCAAGGCTGCGTGCTGCCACTCCTATTCTCGTTTTTCCGTTTTATGGGATATCCAGGAATAATGCGGATCGACAGAAAACGTAGATGTGGTGCCCGTCACAGAAACGACGGGTTCCTCAAACCCGATATAACTTCGGATCAGACTCATGCCATGGTAACCGTGACCCATAAAGTCGTTGTAGGCGACCAGGATTCTGCCAAAAACACCAGCGTCGATGAGCATATGCTTCAAGCGCTCCGTGGGACGGCGATAATATTGTTCCGCAACTTCCACTTTTAGATTCTTAGTTTTTGCCTGTGAGATGATTGCATCCGCGTCCTCCAAACGGTTTGCAATGGGCGTTTCAAGCAACACATGCAGCCCCAGCTCGACGACTCGCCGTCCGACCGGTCCATTGGCAGGGTTGGCGACCGAAACGATCGCCGCGTCGGCATTCAGCTCATTCCGCATTCGATCAAGGTCCGTGAACCATGGAACGTGATATTTCTCGCCCAGTTCACGTGCCTTCTCCTCGGACCGGCCCCAAACGCCGGCAAGCTCCACATCTTCTTTCAAGATGTTGAGCAAAGGCGCGTACAGGTAATCACTGCGCTTCCCTGTACCAATGATGGCAAAGCGAATGCGTTCGTTCATCTGCGTCTCACGGCGCAAAAGCAAATACTTTTATTCAAGATCGGATGATTCCAGAATCAATACGTCAAACGGATCGAGTTGGACATCCCCATGCAATGAATTTCCACTGAGCAGGTTCGTGAAGTGGTTCTCCAAATGTACCGTCTGGGAGTCATTGTTGTGGTTCAAGACGAAGTGCAGTTTTTTACTTGCCCGGGTGCGCTGAGTCACTTCCACGCCAGACGGCATGTTAAAAGTATCTTGAATACCGGTTGTATCCAATAGCCATTTGGCGAGCACATCATACAACTGTCCATCACCTACTGCGCCAATATAGATTGCGCGTCCTGTGCCAACTTGATTCAGGGTGATCGCTGGCTTGCCCGCATAGTAATCCTGCCGATAACGGGCTATCACCGTTGCCGAAGTCGGTTTCAAGATGTCACACAAGATGCCAACATTCACACACGAAGTATCCGCGAGTTCCGGGGTTGTAAACTCGATTTCATTCTGCATCTGACTGCTCAGGGAGTCATATTCGTCGACTTCGACACCACAGATCTCAGCGAGCAAGCCTGGCAACCTTTGATTCACAACCGCATTGGCTTGGTCCTTGACCCCAGTGCGCTGCGTGACAACTAATGTGCCTCCTGCCTGAACATAACGTCTTAGGTTCTCGGCAATCCTATCGGTCACGAGATGTAATGCGGGCGCGATGACAAGTTTATAGGAGGACAGGTCAGACTGCGGCGCAGCAACGTCAATCGAGGCGTGTTGCCGATAGAACGCACGATAGATTTGATGGAAGTGTTCGGGATAACTGAAGCGTGGGTTGTTGGGCTGTATTTGAAAGGCAAAACGCGAGTCATAGGACAGCAGCATTGCCACCTGTGACTGGATTTGGGTACCGAAGATCGTCTCTCCAATTTCTCTGATCTCGGCGCCCATCCGTTTGATCTCCTCGTAGCGACGGCCGGGGTGAGCGTCGTGGTCGAGCAGCCCATGCCAATATTGTTCTGTCCCGTAGCGCGCCGTGCGCCAGCGGAAGAAAACAATGGCGTCCGCGCCGCGCGCAATGGATTGGTAGGCCCACAGCCGCAATTCACCGGGTCGCGGGGCCGTGCTTAACATTTCCCAGCCACCCTGACCGGCTTGTTGCTCCATGATCCAGATATTCTTGGATTTCAGTCCGCGCATGGTATCGAGGCTGAGCGCCATCGAGCTCGGATCGACGCCTCGTTCCATGGTCCATTGCATACGGGGATAGTTATCCCAGGAGACGAAATCCAGGTTACGGGCTAGGTCAAAATAGTTCAACTTATCATAAGCAAAACCCATCAGGTTATGGGTGATGAATTGATTCGGACAATAAGCACGCAAAATATCGATTTGTAGTTGTTGATAGGCAATATAGGAATCGGACGAGAACCGGTAAAAGTCTAGTGCCAGGCCCGGATTTGGCGAGGCGCCGGTCGTGAGCGGCAGCGGAATCTCGGTCCAGTCGTTGTAGACGTGACTCCAAAAGATCGTCCCCCATTTCTGGTTTAGCTCATCGAGTGCCTCGTAGTGACCACGCAACCAGGTCTGGAAACTCGCAGCACAGGTAGGACAGTAACAGCGATCGCCAAACTCGTTGTCAATCTGCCAGCCAATCACAGCCGGATGGTCTGTATAATGCTCCGCCATTTTCGTCACGATGCGGCGCGTGTGCTCGTGATAAAGGGGATGATTGGGGCAGTACTCGCGGCGGTTGCCAAACGTGACCCGCTGGCCGTCCTCGCGCACTCGAAATAACTCTGGATTTTTATTCATCAACCATGGAGGCGCAGAGGCGGTCGGCGTCCCCAGGACTACCTTCATTCCCCTGGATTGAAGGATCTCGATCGCTCGATCCAGCCAATCGAAATCGTATTGCCCCTCTGCGGGTTCCATTTTCGACCATGCAAATTCCGCCAAGCGCACGACGTTGAATCCTGCTTCCTGCATCAATTGCGCATCGATGGGCCAACGCTCCTCGGGCCAGTGCTCGGGGTAATAATCCACTCCGAAATAAAACATATCCTCCTCCTAAATAATTGCGGATCCAGCTCAGCCTTTGATGGCGCCAGCGGTAATGCCTTCCACAAACCGGCGCTGGAAGATCAAGAAAATAATCAATAAGGGGATTAGGCTGATGACAGAAGTAGCCATCTGCACATCATAGACGGTGCGTCCCACGGGACCAACGAGGGAACGGATAATCAACGGAAGAGTGAAATGCTCGGGCGACTTTAGATAAATCAATGGACCAATAAAGTCATTCCACGATCCCATGAAAAAGATCAGACCTAAGCTGGTCAAGCCGGGTGAGATGATAGGTAAAATAATGCGCCAGAAGATTGTAAATTCACTCGCGCCGTCAATGCGCGCCGCGTCCATCAACTCGTTGGAAACAGACATAATATATTGTCGCATGAAGAAGATGCCAAACGCATTCGCCGCGCCCGGAATGATCAGCGGCCAGAACGTGTCAATCCATTTCAGATCGCGCATGATAATGTAGACTGGCACCAATGTGACCGCACCCGGTATCACCATGGTTCCGAGCAGGAATGCAAATAATGCTCCCTGACCGGGGAACTTGAATTTGGCAAAGCCATAGCCACCCAGAGCGCAAAAGAATAAGCGCAAAATTGTGGCACTGAAGGCGATGACAAACGTATTCTTTACAATACCCAGAATATTGTATTGCTGCTGCAAATACACGTAGGCGCTAAGGCTCGAGTGTCGTGAAATGATAATAGGTGGAATGGCAAAGATTTCATCCGGGGGCTTCAAGGACGTGCTGATCATCCATATGAAAGGTAGGACCATAAAAAAGGAGACACCAATCAGCAATCCATACATCAAAAAATCCGTTAGCCACAGGGAAAGTCGCCGAGTATGCATAGCATCCTCCTAATCTGCCTGCTGCCCAAAGTAACGGAATTGGACGAGAGTCAGTGCAAAAAGAATAATGAAATACAGGTAAGCCATCGCCGAGGCATAACCAAGTCGAAAATTTCCAAAGGCTTGATTGAAGATTTGGATCACCGGCGTGGTCGTTGCATTGACGGGCCCGCCATTGGTGAGGTTGTAAATTTCGCTAAAAAGGTTGAAGCTTCCCATGGTGGAAAGTACTACCGAAAAAAGTATGACCGGACGCATAAGCGGAATGGTGACGTAGAAAAATGCCTGTGTGGCGCTGGCGCCATCGATCAGCGCTGCTTCGGTGAGTTCATTCGGGATGGTCTGTAAGCCTGCCAACATGATTACCATGTTGTATCCCAGCCAGGCCCATATTACGAGCAAGCAAAGAGAAACCCGCCCACCCCAGACACTTTCCAGCCAGGGCACCGGCGGAATGTGGAAGATTGCCAGCATTGCATTGACGAGACCATACTTTTGATTCAGCATCAGGCGGAACGTGAACCCCGCCGCGACAATATTCATAATATAGGGGATAAAGATCAAGGTGCGAAAAAAGCGAAAGCCGCGTACACGCTTCGAATTGAGAATCACCGCCAATACCAACGCCAAGAATGTCATAATCGGCACATACATGAAAAACAAAATGACGCCATTTCGCATCGACTGCCAGAACACTTTGTCCTTGAATAGCAGCTCAAAATTTTTCATCCCCACAAACTTAATCGGACCCAGTCCTTTCCACTCGGTGAGGCTTAAGTACAAGGAAAAGAGGATTGGGTACACGCCAAAAATCAGGAAGAGAATGTAAAAGGGAGAAATAAAAAAGTAGGGCCAGCGCACCTTCCATATCTCTCGCCATTTTTGGCGCAGTTTCCTAAGAAAAGATTCATGGGATTGATTTATGACAGTGGTTTCAGTCATGGCGGGCCTCATAAAAAGCGCGTGCACTCTGGCTTGAGGAAGTGGGGAGATGGAATCCCCACTTCCTCGTGTAAACTTTCGGTAGTTTGAAAGTTTCTATGGCATTCCAGTTTGTGAGCGAATGGAATCGGCGGCTTCCTTCAGCGCTTCCTCAGGTGACATCTCACCCGTGGCAACTTTCTGGATCGCCGTGGCAACAAACCCATTCATTTCAGGATAGTGAGGTCCGTAGACGTAGGCGATCGGTACATCTTTGACTACATCCACATACATTTGGCGGACGGGCTCATCGGCGAAGAAAGGATCTGTCTCAGTGAAGACAGGATCTGCATAGGCGGCTTCCAGAGACGGGAAAAAGTCCGAGCTCTTGAACATGGCAACCTGATTCTCCACGCGACCGAACAGGAATTCTGTCAACGCCCAGGCAGCTTCTTTGTTCTGGCTTTGCTCGGGGATGACGAATGCCGATCCACCATCGTTCGCGCCGCGCACCTGACCCTCTTTCATGGCAGGCATCAAGGCGACGCCCCATTTCCCTTCCGTTCCCGGCGCGATCCAGCCTTTGAGGAAGGCACCCATCCAGGCCGCTTCGATAAGGGTCGCAATCGGCTTGGCACTTGTGTCGGCTGCCATTTCGGCATACCAACCGTCCGTCCACTCCAATTGATCGGAGGTGAGGTCTTCATCCCAGAACTTTTTCAACATTTCCAGCGTAGCAACGTTCTCAGGACTGTCGACAGTCACCTGACCTTCGGCATTGTAGTAACCAAGCCCTTGCTGCCAGAGCATCATCTCGTACAACCGGCCATAGTTATTGGCTTTGTTGTTTGAGAAGCATGCCGAGCCTGTTTTCTCCTTGATCGTCTTGCAGACATTGAAGTAATCGTCCCAGGTTGCTACCGCTTTACTTACACTGTCCGGGTCGGAGGGCAAGCCTGCTGCATCGAAGACATCCCGGCGATAATACATTACGACGGGGCCGCTATCCCAGGGCATTGCATAATATTTATCATCGAGCTTTGCATCTGCCCACTTGTAGGCGTTCATTTTATCGATGTAAGGCGTGACCCATTGGGTCATGTCGGTGAGACCGCCCAGAGAAACAATTTGGGCGAGATGACTATTTTCCACGAGTGAGATATCGGGCGCACCGGTACCAGCCTGGAGGGCAAGCGGAAGCTTTTGATACACATCGGTTGGTGCATACTCCACGATCTCCACCTGGACATCTGGATATTCCTTCGCAAAAGCGTCTAGAACGCCGCTATTGGTGAGAGTATCGTGAGCAGCTTTCCACATCCAGATCGTAACTTTGCCCGAGGGCTTCGCAGCGTTGGTGGGTGCCTCGGTCGCTGCTTGCGTCGCGGCCGGTGCTTCTGTCGCCGCGGAGGTAGCTTCGGGCACGTTGGTGGCGGGTGGTTTCACAGCCGGGGTCGCTGTCGCTGCGGGCGCACACGCCGAGAGCAACACGGCGATCAAAAGGGTGATTCCCAGCAATTTGGATAGTTTTTTAGCTAACATGTTCGTTCTCCTCATCTAATTGTGAAAGGATCGAAGCGTTTTATGACCGACAGGACAAAAATGCTAAATCTGTAATCACCTCCTTCTCCCCTCAAAGACAACCAATCGCTTTAACGCATAAACATACTCCGCTTCGTTCGCTATAATGAGTTGCGCGCAACGAGGATCTGTCTCTGAGAAATTTCTCTGCAGATGGATCAGCGCCGCTGAGAAGCATGTACCTGGGTTCGCAGCCATTGGGTAGATGCTTCTTTATTTGGATGCTTCGTGAATGTAAACAGATATAGGTAGAGACTTTCTTGAGATCATTTGCTCCTTATAGAATAAGCGAACTAGGCACTTTCTCGAACGACAAGTTGTGGTTGCAGCAATACGGTATGGGCAGCGTTATTCGCTTCTTCCATATGATCGGCTTGTCGCAATTTCATGAATGTTTGCACCGCTACATGGCCCAATTCATACAATCCCTGGCGAACGGTCGTCAAGGGCGGATGGTAAAAAGCAGATTCGGGAATGTCATCAAACCCGACGACTGCCAGGTCGTCAGGAATGCGTTTGCCCAGGCTCCGTGCTGCCCGCATCAATCCGAGCGCCATCTGATCGTTGCAGGCAAAGACCGCTTGCAGCTCGGGGAATCTTGCTAATAACTCGTACAGACTGCGTTCGCCGCTTTCGGCCGACCAGTTCCCCTCGACCAGCCACTCCTCGGTGAACGAAATTCCGGCTGCTGTCAGAGCATCCTGCCAGCCACGGCGACGTTCGCGGGCCGCCCACCAGGTGAGAGGTCCAGCGATATGACCGATCTTTCGGTATCCCCTCTCCAGGAGATGCTGGGTGGCAATATAGGCCCCGTGCCAATTATCGATCTCCACTACGTTTAGGTTTTCCCTCGGCTGTGTGCTGAGAAATACCACCGGAATCGGCAGTTGATCCAAATTCTCTCGAAACCATATTCTGTTATTGTCGATCTCGGGAACCGCCCAAATAATCCCCTCGACTTGGCGTGAAATCAAACCGTTGATCAGGGAGCCAATATCCCTGGTTTCGGGCTGATGGATGAGATTGAGAAGAATGGATAATCCGGCCTGATTTGCACCCTGCTCCAGCCCGATGAGGATATGAGACGGACCAAAATATTCCAGACCGGAGGTCACAACCCCCAGCGTATGACTACGTCGCTGAATCAGGCTACGGGCGATGACGTTCGGTTGATAGCCCAGCCGTTTAATCACGTCCTGGACGCGTTGGCGCGTCTCCGGTGTAATTTCTTGTCGGTTGTTGATCACGCGGGAAACGGTCTGAGAAGATACCCCAGCTTCTTTAGCGACCTGTGAAATCGTAACTTGCCGGCTCTTAGTGGACATGTTATCGTTCACGTGAACGATAACATCATAGCAAAATCGAAAGTTCGAGTCAATAGGCAACTTTTATGGCAACATTCGCCCAGGTCCGCGCGGAATAGAACTTCGACGCAGCAGTCCGAAAATATTTATTATTGAGATCTTAGGGATCTTCTTTGCGGTCGTTGATTAATTTGATCAATTCTGCAAACAGATACATGGCGAGAGGATTGCGATCCAAATTTTTGGAAAGCTGGAATGTCGATACGAGTACTTCACCCTGCCCCATCCGCCTCATGGCAATCGTTGGCAGAGGCATGTGTAGCCAT
>DATHUN010000079.1:0-6908 GCA_035462205.1 Anaerolineales bacterium | reverse complement strand
AGGATTTGAATGATCTTTGGGCGCTTTATCAGGATCCTGAAATTGTCAAATATATTCCGGATGCGCCGCGTTCTCGTGATGAAGCCAGGGAGGAATTGGAATGGCACATGCATGGACATCCCCGGTTTCCGGAGCTGGGATTATGGGCCACGGTCCACAAGGAGACCGGAAAATTCATCGGTCGCTGCGGATTGCTGCCGTGGACCATCGACGGACAAAACGAGGTCGAAGTCGCTTACACGATTTCACGAGACTATTGGGGACAGGGACTTGCCACCGAAGCGGCGCAAGCCATTTTGGTATATGGCTTTGAGAAACTGAATCTTACACGTCTCATTAGCATCATCGACCCAGAGAATATTGCATCCCAAAAAGTTGCCAAAAAGATTGGCATGAAGTTTGAAAAAGAAGCGCAAGACGAGTTAGGTACATTTTGGATTTTTTCGATCAATAAATGATCAGCGAGCAGGAATCGGGAGAATGCAATGAAGATAACCTATCCAAACGCCAGAACTGTAGAACAGATCGATAACTATCACGGCACGATCGTCCGCGATCCTTATCGATGGCTGGAGGACGTGGATGCGCCGGAGACGCTCGAATGGATTCAACAGCAGAACAAATTGACGTTCTCTATTCTGGAAAAAATTCCGACGCGCGAGACGATCAGGAAACGTCTGACTGAGCTATGGAATTATTCGAAGGCTTGGGCGCCGCATAAAAAGGGCAGGTGGTATTTCCAGCAGCGCAACAGTGGTCTGCAAAATCAAAATGTGCTGTACGTGATGGCATCTCTGAAGGACGAGCCGCGCGTGCTGCTCGATCCGAACACACTGTCGCCAGATGGTACAGTGGCTCTGACGAGCTTTGCGTTCAGTCGGGATGGAAACTGGCTCGCCTATGCTACCTCTGCAAGCGGGTCGGATTGGCTCACCTGGCGTGTACGTAATGTCGAAACAGGTCAGGATCTCGATGAAGTGATCGAGTGGAGCAAGTTCTGCACGGCGGCCTGGATGCCCGATGGCTCAGGTTTCTATTATTCGCGCTACGATGCGCCAGTACAGGGTAATGAATTCCAGAACATCAACGACAGACAAAAGGTCTTCTTTCACAAACTATATACGCCAGCAGAGCAGGATTTACTCGTTTACGAGCGACCGGATCAAAAAGAATGGGGATTCCAATCTCACGTCACCGACGATGGTCGTTATCATGGATTGACCGTTTGGCAGGGATCCGATATCCGCAATCGTTTCTTTTATCGGAAAATGCAGCATGGGAATGAATTTGTCGAATTGATTTCGGAATTGGAGGCCACGTACGAGCTCATCGGGAACGATGGCACTACGCTTTATTTCTTCACTAACTACGAGGCACCGCGCGGCAAATTAATTGCGATTGACATCGACCATCCCCAAAAAGAAAATTGGAAAACCCTCATCCCCGAGCAGCGTGCTGTTCTGGAGGGCGTCATCATGGTGCATGACCAATTTGCCGTGCTCTATAATGAGGATGCGCATCACGTCTTACGTTTATTCCACCGCGATGGAACACCGGATGGAGACGTTCCGTTCCCTGCGCTGGGATCCGTGGTGCAGATTACCGACCTCGGACTGCGCGGTTCGCGCGAAGATAACGAGCTGTTTTACGCCTTCCAATCCTTTCTCTACCCGACAACTGTCTATCGCTACAGCTTCGAGACGCGTTCTACAGAACCGTTGAACTCCCCAGAATTGGACTTCGATCCGACGGGCTATGAGACAGAACAGGTATTCGTTCCCAGCAAGGATGGAACCCAGATTCCCATATACCTGACACACAAAAAGGGGCTCCTTCGAGATGGACAAAATCCTACCTTGTTATACGCCTACGGGGGATTCAACATCTCGATCATGCCTGCATTTGCAGTCAGCATTTTAGCCTGGATCGAATTAGGCGGCGTGTTTGCCTCGGCAAATTTGCGCGGCGGGGGAGAGTATGGGCAGGACTGGCATCAGGCCGGCATGTTGCATAACAAACAAAATGTATTTGACGATTTTATTGCCTGCGCCGAGTGGCTGATCGCTGAAAGGATCACGTCCACGCCCAAGCTCGCGATCCAGGGCGGTTCCAACGGAGGGCTGCTCGTCGGCGCGTGCATGACCCAACGCCCGGAGTTGTACGGTGCCTGCATTCCACAAGTTGGTGTGATGGATATGCTGCGCTTCCATAAATTTACGATTGGCTGGGCATGGGTCAGCGACTACGGATCCCCCGATGACCCCGAGCAGTTCAAAACGTTGTATGCGTATTCCCCGTATCATAATCTCAAGCCAGGGACAGCATATCCGCCCACACTGATCACCACCGCCGATCACGACGATCGTGTGGTGCCGGGTCATTCGTTTAAATTTGCGGCACGGCTGCAAGCCTGTCAAAGCGGAGAGGCCCCGGTTCTGATTCGCATCCAAACCAAGGCTGGTCACGGGTTCGGCAAACCAACTGCCATTCAGATTGAGGAGATCAGCGACATCTATGCGTTCCTTGTGCAATCGCTAAAAATCTAGCTGCCGGCGGTACTCAAAAAGTAGGTCGCGTCTTCGCGAAGCACCTGAGCGTAGCGAAGGGCAGACGTGACCCACCACTTATTTCCACAACTTTGCCAATTCATTCAACGAGTTGTAATAGGGCTCGATGCTTGGGATGTAATGCCTTTCATCCTTCGCATGCGGACCAATCCCGGACTGACCCCACACAACTGCCTGTCCGCCGGGAGCAAACCGGGCGCTGGTACCGGGAAGCTTCTTGCCGATTTTTGGCTCTACACCCGAGGTAGCCCTTACCGATTTGATCAAGGCTTTCAATGCCGGGTTATCGGGTGAACATGCCACACCATTTTCCATCACGTTCACGCACAATTCCAGTCCGTTCGCCGCGCAATATTCTTCCACTCTAGACCTTAATCCTTCCACGTCATCCTGAGGAATGGCACGAATCTCCACGCCCAGAATGCCTTCCCCGGCCGTGACGTTGTAGATGCCTGGCGTCCCCACGCTGATAAATGGAAACTTGGCCTGCGACTGCCAACCATCCGCGGCTTTGAGGGTGAGATGCCTGGCGATTATTTCGTTCAACGCGGCACGTGCCGCGATCAATTTCTCGCTGAGATCACCTGTGCCAACAATTCCAGAGTGACCCTTTGCTCCACGCGCTAGAACATCGAATCGCATGACGCCGCGGTTCTCGACACAGATCTCGCCGAATAGTTCGTCCCCTTTTTCCCCGGTCCGTTCGCCGGCGATGAAAAGGGACGGCGTGAGATTCAGTTCTTTCAAAACATGCGGCGTTCCCCAGGCTTCTGCTTCTCCATTTTCTTCGTTTCCTACCAGGAGCAATGCAACGTGAGGAAAGGGTTTTCCCGATTTCAGCGCATCCTTCATCCATACCAAGTAGGTGGCAACTACCGTTTTCATATCCGCGGCGCCGCGACCCCATAAGTAATCGCCTTCGATACGCGAATGGAATTGTGAATCGTCAGGTTCCGGTTCGACAACGTCGAAATGACCGCTGAGGAGAATATCTCGTCCAGCCCCCACCTCTTTACCCTTTGGAGAGGGAAAATGTGCATAGACCGCAGGATACTTCCCATCGAAGTATTGCACGTCTAATCCCGCATTACGCAAATAGTCATCAATCAATGAGCCGGCGCGATGGACTTCCTCGAGGCGTTCATTCGGGGAGGCAGTCACGCTTGGGATGCGAATCAATTGTTGGGCACGGTCGAGAATCTCGGCGGTTTTGGTAGGATACGAAATTTCGATCATGGCTTGAGTCCTGGGGCGAAATTGGATGGGAGAGTTTTGAGTCTGGCGGGCAGCATCGCGCCCACGCTGCAGGTATTCATGGATCTTGGCTGCGTCAGAGCCGAGCGAGCCATAGTCGGCGGCGATCCGTTGCACATCCGCTTTGACCTCGGCTTCGCGTTCGAAGAACAATTCCTTGAGCACGCTCAATGGAACCTCGTCATTGGCACCCAGTTCCATGTGCAAACGAGCGCGGAGTTTTTCCGCAGTGTTGCGCCCACCATCAGACATTTCGACGAGCGGAGTCAAATCGCTCCACAGGTCCAACACTTCTGCTAATGGCTTGACCTCGTTCAGAGTCCACTTGAGGAAGGCACGCAACGAAATCGGTTTTCCTGTCAACGGATTTTCAATTTCGGCGCGCAACCCATGTTGTGCAGCAAGAGTTTCATTTGAGCGGGCACGAGTGATGTCCTCGCGGTCATAGCGGAAGCCGCGCGCAAAGGTTGAGTCCGAATAGATGCGCAGAAGTAACAGGTGTTTCAGGGTCAGGTTGGCGATATCGAGGTCAAGGTTGTGGCCCCCTTCGTCGGTGCGAATCTCGACGCGTCCCATGGGCAGGTTGATGCGCGCCAGCAGGTTCTGCTTTTCGATCTGCAGCGCCATCTCCTCGGGTGGGGTCGCCTCTCCTGCGGCGAACAAGCCGCGAGCGTAAAGTGAGGCAAGCTGGTCGCTGGTCGTCGAAATGATCCGCTCGACCGGTTCGGCAAAACTACGAGCGCGGATCGGCGTCCAGTTGTTATTCCCAAAACGTACGCCACGGCGCACAAGATCATTCGAGATCTGCAGGTAGTCGTTGTAGGAGCGATAAAGATCGGGTAGGTCGATGCTGGACGGATTCGGGAAGGTCAGATTGCGGATCGAATCGAACTCGGTCAGGGCCACCACCGCGCGTCCACCGCGGACCTGTGCCTGCATTGGCGTGGAGGCTGTCGTCGCCACGAACAGCGCCGCGAAGGCGCGCAATAAGCGAGAGGCCGTAATATAAAACTCGGACTTGAACTCGTCGAGATGCTGGTCGCCGCGCTCGGTGGAGCTAAGGTGCATGAAGTCCCAGGCGAAGAGCGGGTCGGGCAGGGACATATTGGTGTGAATGCCCGTCGTCGCCAACGTGTTGCCATAAAGATCCACACATTTTTCGAGATAACGCCGCTTGGCGATCGCCCAGTTGCCAGGGATGGAATGATGGCCAATGTCGGTCAGGAAAAGCAGGTTCCCGTGCCAGTAATGTAACCGCTCGCCGAAGTTGACTCCCGCACAATGCAATGCGTTGATCAAGGATGCTTCCATCAGCCGCGTTTCGTAAATTGCCCCGCGCGGACTGTAATACGGGCGCGTCGCCCATTCGATCATCCAGTGAAAGACTTCGAGCTGGCTGAATTGCGCCTGCCAGGATGGGATGCATTCCGCACGCAAGTAGTCCACGAAAGAATGCTGGCTGGGTCCTGCGCCCACGGTGAGCAGCGGGCGGAGATCTTCGTCGAGGAGATTCCATTCTTGTTCGAAACCGTTTAATCCACCGGATGGTTTTTCCTGGATGGCTTGTTCCACGGCGAGCAGGTATTTGTCGGCAAATTTTTGAGAAGGCATAAATTTTTACCAAAGACAACAAGAAGATTGAAATCGCAAAGAGTTAAAGGACAACCAAAACTTTTTGTATGCTTCCTTGCGTTTTTCGCGATTCGTTAACCCTTCAGTGAATCAAGGCCTTCGACCAACCTTTGGAACGCGCCTTCGGTCCTTTCGACGGGGGTTGCATAGGAAAAGCGGATCCACTCCCCACCGAAGGGCGAGAAGTACGCGCCGGGGACTACAGCGACGCCAAAGTTTTCGGCGAGATATTGACCAAGCGGTTCCGTATCTGTCCAACCTTTCGCCTTAATGTAGTCACCAACATGGAGGAAAGCGTAATAGCCTTTGCCGATGATATGTTGCTTGTCATTTTCTGCGAGTAATTTTTTTAACAGAATACGACTGGCATTGGTCGGTTCGATAGTTGTTTTCGCGGCTTCGGCAAATCCCATTTCATAGGCTGCCATGGCAACAGCTAAGGAAAAGAACGAGGGGATCACGCCATGTGAAGCACGCGCCGTGATGAACTTAATCACCGCTTCATCCGAAATCAGATGGCAGTTACGGATGTTGGAGCCACCGAGTGATTTAGTGATTCCATCCAGGAACATGATGCGCTTGCGTTCTTCGGGCGTAAAGTGCTTTAAGAAGGAATTCAAATCCATCGGCGATTCATCCGTAACGTAGTGATACATCCAATCGAAGAGCACGAACGCCACGCCTGAGCCCAGTGCGCATTTAGCAAGCGAGACCTGCTTCTCGACAGGAATGGTTAAGCCGGTCGGATTGTCGGGATTGGTGATGATTAGTCCGGCCAGCTTGCGTCCTTTGGTATGGGCAAACTTCACACTTTCCTGAATGGCATCTTCGGAGTATGCCCAGCCCTGCGAGGGATCCCCGGGCGCCCAGAGAACATTTGCGCCAACACCGTATGGTCCCCAGTTATAGGAAATCCATGGGACGCGCGAGACCATGATCAGGTCACCTTGGCGTCCGTGACCCAGAGCCATCATCGCCTGGTAAGCTTTGACCAGCGCATCGCGTCCGCCCGCGGTTCCAAGGACGTTGGCGGGTCCCCAACCAGACGAAGAGTCCAACTTCCAATATTGATCCATCACCGATTTGCGATAGGCATCCGTACCAAACGGCATATCGTAGGCGGTGCCGTGCTCAAGCTGCAGCTGGAGCGCCCGTTCGAGGATCGGCTTGGGAGTCCCAGGTAAGGAAGCGCCACCATCGCCCTGCGATGCATCAAAGGTCTTTGCACCGGGATTCTTCTCCTGATAAACCTTCAACGACTTATTGATCAGAAACATGCGCGACGGCGGGATATCCATCATCTGCTTGAGATGGTCACTGACTGGAACTAAACTCTTCTCGTCGACGGCAAAGACGGGCGTGGTGTTAGAAATCATAAGTGGCTCCTTACCCCCTCCCCATCCCTCCCCCATTTTCCGCGCAGTTCAGCGAAAAAAGGGGGAGGGTGCCCGTAAG
>DATHUN010000078.1:0-3282 GCA_035462205.1 Anaerolineales bacterium | reverse complement strand
ATCTCCGTGTGTTGAACTATTATCATGGGGTGTCGGTTCAAAATTCTACGGGACTCGAAATCTGCGACTGTACGATTTCGTTGACAACCGAAATTCAATCCAATACATTATTTCTAGATATTTGGAAACCCGCAGCAGATTCATACGGTGGCGCAATTTTTCTTAAGCAGGTGACAGATGCAAATATCCACGATAACGATCTGCAACACCAGATGAATGGAATCCTCAGCTATCAATGCAAAAGGTTGAGCGTAGCGAAAAACCTCGCCAGCTACAACAGCGGATTCGGTTTCCATCTGTTTGAAACGTGTGACAGCACCTTTGAAAATAATTACGCCGACTATTGCTGCAGATATTATCTGAGTGATCAAAGCTCGCATCTGGGCGCGGATGCTGCCGGCTTTCTGATCGTTCACAAATCCTGCAACAATATTTTTAGAAAGAATTACGCCAGGCTGGGCGGTGATGGTTTTTTTCTGGCTGGCTTAACGCCCGATGGAATGGACGTTGGATGCAACAACAATTTATTTGAAGAGAACGATGCATCCTACAGTCCCAACAATGCTTTTGAAGGAGTATTCAGTAAAGGCAATATCTACCGGAGAAATAAGGCCAATCATTCCAACTATGGTTTTTGGCTGGGGTTTTCAAGCGATGGCGTGATTCAAGAGAACCAAATTTACAACAATCGCCAGGCAGGAATCGCCGTGGAAAATGGCGTCCATTTCGAAGTGGTTGGGAATGATATACAAAACAATACGCACGGAATTCTGCTTTGGACGAGAATGTATGATTTCCTAAAAACACTCCCGAACATCAACGTGACAAGTAGTGACTGGAGAATCGAGAGAAACCGATTCATTCGAAACAGGAAGGCGATTCGTATCGTAGCAAATCAAGATCATGGTGTAAGTCCGCTCGACAGGGAAAGATCATCTGTCTTGCCTAACGATCATCGAATCCAAAATAATGAAATTTTAGAGAACATCATTGGAATAGACCTGGAACAAGTCAAAGACACGCAGATTGGTCCAAACACTATGAACAACATTATTAGCGAAGTTGACGAAAGGGAAAATTAGCTAGCTTTTATTCTTTCAACAAAAAATCCTCGTTGTTCAGCAAGCCATCTAGGATCGTCCGAATCGCGGCTGCATTTAATAACTGATCGAATTCAAATGGCTTCAATCGCGCTTGCGTGGTCCGTACCGAGGGCTCCAAAAAATCGCCAAACGGCAAAGACGTCCGGAACAATTGATAATATAAAAAACGGCGCGCATTGCGCTGGAACTCAGCAGGCACTTTGATTTTCTCCGCGTCCAACAATTCATCCATTTTATTTCTCACTTCGTCTACAGTCTGTGGAAAAAACACGGTGGGATATTGCGTAAAGCGCGCCTTGCCGGCGCATAAAACCGCCGCGCCCAGGATCGCGGCTTCCAAGCCGATCGTCGAGTTATAGATCATGACGAACTTGGATCGCTGAATCAGCTCGTACGAGCTCAATGTTTCGCGCGGACCGACGAAGACGACATTCGGCTCTTTGTCCACGCCGTGGCTAGTGACCCACCCCTCGACAGTTTCGCGGCTGGATTTGCGCACGCGCAGCTCGTCCGGGTGGGCGCGGATGACGAACAATGTCTCGCGATGTTCACGAATCACAGATAATGTCATGTCGAGCCAATCGAACATGTCTTCAAATACGGTGTTGGCATGCGGCTGGCTGGTATCGAAAATGACATTGGTAAAAATAGGCACAATTTGTTTGAAGCCAACTGCCTTCTGCAAAAATGATTCGTCAAGACCCTTTATGTCCGCCCAGAATTTGATGCCAGCCATGGTGAAATCACCCTGGAAGCGTTTGGCGAGATAGGCATCCAGCTTTGTATTTTGCTCGTCATTCAGTTCAAAGTCATCCGGGATGTGAATGGGATAGGCGGTGGCTTCACCATCCGTAAAGAACGCGCTCGCGGGTTGAAGTCCCACCTCGTGGGTGATCACGCGGATGCCGCGTCGCTGGGCAATATAACGCGCAGTCGCCTCGGGGTAGAACTGGCCATTGAAAACCACCACCGCCCGCGGCGGAGTCTGATCGAGAAAGTCAGAAAATTCTTGCGCAATATTCCAGGCAGATAAGATGTATTCGCGCAACAGGTAACGCGTCGGCTCGTCATCACTCAAATGATGGATCCGCAAGATCCAGCGTAACCCAGGCAGACACAATCGCCCCAGCGGAAGATTGTTGCTTTCGAACGTCATGAGCTCTTGCAAGGCAAGATCGTTAAGGGATGCGGCGAGTTTTAGGTCGCGATGAAAATCAAACCAGTTAACGGTTGAAGGTTGAGCGTTCGAACGTTCAAAGGCTGGAACGTTCTTATAAAGCGTGCTGGATTGATAAATGCACGATTTGCACGGCGGCGGTTTGCGAACGTTGTCGCGGTTTGTCCCCAATACGCAATGGCTCATTCCCGAGTGGCAGGCAAAATACGCAACTGGAATTCCCTTCAAGCGCAGTGCCCACGAGGCAAGCAGATGAAAACCACTGTTCCAGGAAAAATCGTCGATACCTGAGGAAGCTTTGAAAAAGACAACCGGCGCGCCGGAGGGAGGTGGCGAGCTGCGAATTACGAACTTTGCTTTTTGAGCGATCCTAAAATTATTTAGATGACGGACGAGTCCGCGCCTGATGCGTTGGGTAAAGAATTCGCTGAGCATGATCTGTCCCCAATCTTATCAGCAAAATTCAACGCCAAAAATCACTGTTTTCACTACCAGTCATTATCATCTTCGTAACCGAGTCTTATCAACAAATCCCCCGCCACATCTTTGAACAATTCCTTATGTTCGGGCGTGAAGTATTGTTTCCAGCCACCCGTCTTCCCGGAGCGGAAGGTAGTACTCTTCTTCGGCTGGATCGCATCGATCAAAATGGGCAATGCCTCTTCGCGCGGCGTGGGAATTGCATAGCCAGTGCTTTCCACCTCGTCGAGCATCATGTTAAGGGTTGCGTCCCGGTCCTCAATCAAATCTTCGAAGCGGATGCACATCACATCTTTTTGCTCCAGCCATTGGAATACGCCTTCGTACCTTTGTTTGACGTTCACCATGTGGAGCCCATCACGGTCAATGCCGGCGATTGCCACCTTGAGCCGCTCGCCAAAATCGGGCAGCGAATTGTAGTACGCGTGCATCCCATGCTCTTCGTGCATGTCACTCGCAAAGAAGACTTGTGAGACCAGCATATCGCGCGGGTCGCGGTAGATAAAATAATTAACGTGATCC
>DATHUN010000077.1:0-3631 GCA_035462205.1 Anaerolineales bacterium | reverse complement strand
CCCGCCTTCGATGTAGTATTCATAGATGTTATCCGCAAGTGTCAATCCAGATTGCGGGCGGATATAGCGCGGGTAGTTTGCCACCTTGATCGCCAGCGGACGCCGCTCGAGCAGCGATGGATCGGCCGGCACCAAACCTGTCAGCGGATCTAAATCTGTAGGAAGAAGTATCGCCGGTACAGTCGCGTCGACTGCGATGGCTTCTGAGGGAAAATCTGCCCCAGCAGGCGTAGGCGGCGCGACCGTCATCGATGGCAAATAACTGGGTGTAGGTGCCTTGCCTGCATACAGAGTTTCCGGATCGGTTTCTTTTATCGGTTGAAAGGGTGTTGGGGAGGGAGGCCCTGCAGAAACGGACACATTACTCTGCGGGCCGGTACAAGAAGAAATCAAGAACAGAATAACGATCATTATGCTCCGGCGCAGGAAATGCATAAGCATGATTCTACAACAAACAGATTTTCATGCACACCCCGCCTGCTTCCTATTGTTGGAATGGAGGCAGGCGGGGCAAACCCCGTTCGCTTGTTCTTATTGTCATAATGGAAGCGAACGGGGTAACCTGATAGAATTGCTACTGCATGTCCATTCTGATCACATTTTTGATCCTGCTATTGACTGCATTGACTCTCATCGCATTACGGATCATGGTTCCGGGCTTTCGCTATTCCTGGCTATTCGCGGTGGGCGGCACATTCTTTGCCTGGCTGAGCGTTATCAGCTGGCAAATTCAATTCCCCATCAACCTCCAATTTGCCAGCTGGCAGCCTGCGACCCTGTTCACCCAAGCCCCTACATTTATTGCCGATAGAATTTCCTGGCTGTTCGTATTTAGTCTCGTCTCTCTGGGATTGGCGATCTTGATCACGGCGGCAGTCCGTCCGCATTTCCCGAGCCCGGCAAGTTGGGCAGGAACATTAGTCCTCACGGCGCTGGGCATGATGGCTGTCGTTGCCAATAACCCTTTGACATTGGTATTAATCTGGGCAGCCATTGACCTGGTAGAACTGGTCGTCCAGATCTGGTACGTGGAAGATCCTAAAATGAGTGAGCGGGTAGTGATCGCATTTGCATCGCGCGCCACCGGGATCTTGTTTCTGTTATGGGCCGATGTGGTCGGCGCAGCCGGCGGTCAGCTCTCAGACTTTCGCCTGGTCACTCCTCAAGCAGGCGTTTATCTGCTGATTGCGGCCGGTTTGCGTGTGGGTGTCCTTCCGCTCCATTTGCCGTACGCGAGCGAGTCGGCATTGCGGCGCGGTTTTGGCACCGGGCTACGTATGGTTTCAGCCGCCTCCAGCTTGATCCTACTGGCGCGCATCCCTGCTGCCAGTATTGCCTCTCCTATCACCCCTTATCTTTTGATATTGGTCGCCTTGGCAGGCGTATACGGCGGCTGGATGTGGCTGCGGGCGCCAGATGAGTTGACTGCTCGACCGTTCTGGCTGATCGGCATGGGAGCGCTGGTAGTCGCGGCGGCGTTGCGGTCAAATCCCATTGGCGCGGCAGCCTGGAGCTGTGCGCTGGTGCTGACGGGCGGGGCTCTATTCTTATTCTCCGAACAAAACCGGTGGCTGACTCGCGCGCTTTACATCGGCGCGTTTGGAGTTTCCTCGCTGCCGTTTTCGATCACCGCCACCGGTTGGAATTCCGGTGACACCGGTTTCTGGTTAGCGTTCCCGTTTTTGCTGCTTGCCCATGCTATGCTCATCGCCGGATTTATCCGTCATGCCCAGCGCACAAATCTCCGTACGCCCAACGAAGACCAGCCCATTTGGGGCAAGAACGTGTACCCGTTTGGGATTCTGCTCCTGTTAGTGGTCACAGCCGTTTTGGGCGTTTTTGGCTGGGATGGCGCATTGCAGTTTGGCAATTGGTTGGCAGGCATGATCGTTTCCAGCCTAACCGTGGTAATTCTCTGGCTTACGCCGCGTTTGCGCATCCTCAATCCGGTCCGTGCGCACTGGGTGCGTCCGACCAGCGCCTCCTGGCTCGATTGGGCATACGAGTTGTTGTGGAGCTTGTATCGACAGCTGGGACGAGTGAGTAATACATTTTCCAGCTTGCTCGAAGGCGAGAGCGGCATTATGTGGACGCTGCTTTTCCTGGTTCTCTTCATGACTGTATTTGCCCATAGGAATCCCTGAATATGGTATTGACCATTTCGTGGATTGCGGTTGCTATTATCCTCATGACCTCCACTGGTCTATTAATCATCCGTGACTGGCGCTGGAGTATCATCCTGCTCGCCATTCAATATTTTTGCATGTTTATCCTGGCCCTGCAACATTGGCCGTTTGGTATGGCGTCAGTGAAATTAGTTGCCGGCTGGATGTCTGCTGCAATTTTAGGTATGACCCGTTCCGGGTTTCCCTCCCAGGATTTAGAGGAGACCGGTCTGTGGCCGCGCGGACGTCTATTCCGGCTTTTCGCGGCTGCCATGGTTCTTTTGATTGTTGTAGCCACCACGCGGAGCGTAGATACGATCATGGCTGATGCTGGCTACGCAGTCACCAGCGGAAGCTTGCTGCTGATTGGCATGGGCTTGCTGCACCTCGGTATCACCGATTACAACTTACGTGTGGTGATCGGATTAATGACGGTCCTTTCGGGGTTTGAGATTCTGTATTCGGCTGTCGAAGGATCCATCCTGGTCGCCGCCTTGCTGGCAGTGGTTACTCTGGGGCTGGCACTGGTCGGTGCGTATTTGATGACAGCGGAAAACGCGCCTCAGGAGGTCGAATCTGAATGAATGCCCCGACGATCTGGATCATTTTTCCCCTGGCTGCCGGCATTCTGCTATTGTTTCCGAACAACCAGCGCCTGCTCAGTTTTATTGGCGGCATCATTGCGGTTCTGCTTGCGGTAGCAGCACAGTTCATTCCGCTGGAGCTCGCCATGAACGTCGGCAGCATGTCGCTCAAAATTGATTCATCGCTCACCATTTTAGGGCGTACACTCACCATCCAGCCGACAGAGGCGACGCTGTTGGCGCTGATCTATGGTGCGGTGGCATTATGGTTCTTTGGTGCGGAAGCCTCAAAATCGGCGACGCGGCTTGTACCGATCGGATTCATGATCACAGCCTTGCTGGTGGCGTCGATCGCGGTCGAGCCGTTCCTGTACGCTGCCCTGTTTATCGAAATGGCGATCTTGCTCGCCGTTCCCATGTTGGTTAGCATTTACGAGCCGCCAAGCAAAGGCGTGACTCGTTTTCTCGTCTATCAGACTCTCGCCATGCCGTTTATCCTTCTGGCTGGCTGGTTGCTCGGCGGCGTAGAAACCAGTCCCGGTGACCTGGCACTCGCCGCACAATCGGCGACTCTGCTTGGACTGGGATTTGCTTTCCTGCTGGCGATTTTTCCACTCTATAACTGGATTCCTTTATTGTCTGAGGAAGTCAACCCGTACATCCTTGGCTTTTTGCTGTGGATCCTGCCAACGATTACGATTATTTTTTGCGCCGGTTTTCTCGACCGTTATTCGTGGCTGCGCGCCTCTCCACAATTGACCGTAGCGCTGCGTCTGGCGGGTCTGGCGATGCTGGTCACAGGTGGATTGTTCGCGGCCTTCCAGCAGCATCTGGCGCGAATCATGGCGTATGGCATGATCGCCGAAACGGGATTCTCCATCC
>DATHUN010000076.1:0-3710 GCA_035462205.1 Anaerolineales bacterium | reverse complement strand
GCATCCAGGACACCCCGCCCACGCAGTCAACGGCTAATGAAGCACAGAGCCCAGATCCACTGGATGTCATGCAGAATGGAATATTTCGTCTCGGTCTCGAGACTTTGTTTACTCGACTTCCCTCCTCTCTGGGAGTTTATCACGCGCCATTAATCCTATTTGGTGTGCTCTACCTGCTCAAAAGACGCAACCCTGCCGACTGGATGCTGCTCCTGTGGATAGGAGCAATAACCTTATTCCTTTTTCTTACCCTTCCCGATCACAGATATTTTCTACCGATTTTCCCAGCCCTCGCCATGGTGGTGGCGCACACACTGCTGCGCTTTCCTGAAAATGCCGAACGGGCGATTCTTCTCAGCCTGCTGTTTGGAGCAGGCAACCTTTATCTGTTCGCGGACTGGGTACGAGAATCTCACATTTTTTTGCTCCATCCCTAGGAACCTAATGAGGATACAGTCATGACCTGGCCTGCAGCGTCAAAGATAGAGAAAAGATCGTTGTCACTGCAATGGGTCAGCTTTCGTCGCCGGCTGCAGCGGTGGCTAGTTCCAGCCTGGTTAGGATCCTTACGAAGCATCAAACCGCGCAGTGAGGGTTGGGGATTTGACCGCGGACGGCCTGTGGATCGCTATTACATCGATTCCTTTCTTGAGGGCCAAAGTAAAGATATCCACGGACGAGTGCTGGAGATTCTTAATAGTGATTACACGCGCCGGTTTGGATGTTGCGTCGAACAGGCAGACGTCTTGGACATCAACCCGGCAAACCGACAGGCGACGGTCATTGCAGATCTGGCGGCTGCAGATTGCATCGGCGCTGATTCGTTCGATTGTTTCATCCTGACACAAACACTGCAGCTGATCTACGACGTGAAATCCGCCATCGCTCACTCATATCGCATTTTGCGCCCGGGCGGTGTAGTGCTTGTCACAATTCCAGCAGTCAGCCGCCTGGCAGGTGAGGGGTATACCGATTATTGGCGTTTCACCCCTGCCTCCTGCGCGCGCCTGTTTGGGGAGATCTTCGGTCCTGAGCAAGTTACCATAACCGCCTATGGAAACGTATTGAGCGCGATTGCCTTTCTGGAGGGTATGGCTTGTGAAGAATTGTCAAAGCGGGAATTGGATGTGATCGATGAGAGCTATCCCGTGCTGCTGGCGATCCGTGCCGTGAAAAAATGAAAGCAGAATCCGTGTTACCGGAATGTTCTCTGATTATCTGTTCGCGCAATCGCCCGAAGCTGCTGTTCGAGACCGTTGAGTCAGTTTTGTTGGGTCAGGATGTGCCAACAGAATTGATTATTGTCGATCAGAGCACTACGTTTCATCCTCAGTTTACTGAGATGAAGACGGACCGACCCTGTGAGATCCGGTATATTCACACAAAGACGATTGGTATCGGGACCAGCCGAAATCTGGGGATTAACACCGCGCGGTTTGAGATCTTGATCTTTATTGACGATGACATGTTCGTCGAGCCAGACTGGTTCGGAAATCTGGTGCGGGGCGCAATCAAAGCAGGTCCTTACAGCGTGGTCACAGGTCAGGTGCTCGCCGGCGTTATGGAAGTGTCGGGTGGCAAAGCTCCATCTATTAAGAAAGATCACGAGCCAGCTGTTTACAATGGGCGGATTGGAAAGGATGTACTGTACACCGGGAACATGGCAGCTTATCGTTCTATGTTTGATTGCGTTGGTCTTTTTGATGAGCGGCTGGGTCCGGGAACAAAATTCCCGGCTGCCGAGGACAACGATCTTGGTTTTCGGCTGCTGGAGCAGGGCTACTGCATTTGTTATGTGCCAGAGGCGATTGTTTATCACCGTGCTTGGCGATCTGAGAGGGAAAACCTGTTGTTGAAATGGAACTATGGGGTCGGCCGCGGCGCCTACTATTCCAAGCATATGAGCTGGCGTGATCCTTATATGTTCTCTCGTATGATCAGAGACGTGAAAGGATATCTGTCAAGATTTCTGGGAGATTTGGTCTACCGACGGCGGCTGACGTTTGATTTTCTGTGCTCTGCCTTCGGCATCTTCTACGGCGTAATCCGCTGGCGTGTCAATCAACTCGGGAGACACGGACCGTGATGGAAGCAAGCGTCATCATCCCTACTTACAACCGTGCCGAAAAACTCCGTCGTTGTCTGACAGCACTTTCTAACCAGACTCAGCCCGCGTCTGAATTCGAAGCTATTGTCGTTGCAGACGGTTGTACGGATGATACCGTCAATATGCTGACAACATTGAAGACACCATTCGCTCTACGGGTGATTCAGCAACCGAACTCAGGTCAGCCGGTCGCGCTCAACCGTGGGGCGGCCGAATCACGAGGACGTATCATGATCTTTCTGGATGACGACATCGTCGTTACGCCTCGATTCGTAGAGGAACATCTCTGCCTGCATCGTCGCCGTGATCAGGTCGTGGGTATCGGCCAATTAGCCCTCACCTTATCTCCTGGCGCAGATTGGTTTGCGCGTGGCTTTGCCCAGAGCTGGCGTAATCATTACGATGCGTTCAACTCTGGCAAACGTCAGCCAGATTGGGACGATTGTTATGGGGGTAATATGTCGGTCTGCCGGGCGATCTTTCTGGAAGTGGGTGGGAACGTGACCGATCTGAGGCGCGGTTATGATGTTGAGCTTGCATACCGTCTCAAGCAACTCGGTTGCTCCGTCGAATACCTGCCAGAGGCTCTCGGGAATCAGTATGAGAGCAAGGGTTTTCGCGAGCTTTCAGCTGACTCCGAATTGGCCGGCGAGGCAAGCGTTGAATTGGCACGCCGGCATCCTGCTCTCCGGACCCGACTGCTGGGACCTGTCCATGAACACCGCCGCAGCTGGATGCTGCTTTGGCAGATCTTTTCGACCGTCAACCTCTCTAAAGAAATGTTGAACCGTTTACAGTGGTTCATCAACAGGCGTGTCGACTCCTTCAAATGGTTCGCTTTCTTTTATCATTATTATTTCTGGAAAGGTATGCAGCATGCCCTGTCCCAACGAAGGGATTGAAAAGATAGAAATACAAACCGTATGATAAAAACTTCAATGGTTTCTTCACAAACTATTCCAGGGAACGAGATCATTCATCACCCTCATTCCTTTGCGGATCCCGATGGACGAGTTTTTTTATGGGAAGGCGAACTCTATCGAGGAATTTTTCCAGTAGCGGCACCTTTTTTTAGGCAGCTGGCTGAAAACGGTATCCTTACGAATCTGGTTGAGCGGGGGCTTTTGGTCAATACAGAACTCACACCATTGACCTCTAGCGAATTTTCATTGGTTTTCCGTCATCAGGTTGTCCCATTTGCTTCATATCCACAGGAATGGTGTCCTCTTATGTTGAAGGACGCTGCATTGGCGATCATCGATCTTGCCATCGAGTTGGCTCATGTTGGACTCCTCTTAAAAGACGGTCATCCATGGAATATCCTTTTTGATGCTTGTAAGCCAGTTTACGTGGACTTAGGATCCATCACGCCTACCATGCGCTCTTGGACCTGGCCGGCTTACCCTGACTTCTGCCGTTATTGTCTTTATCCACTGATTTTGATGTCTCAAGGGTATGAACTTATGGGACGGCTGTTAATGTGTGCAGAGGGCGGCGTCCGTGAGAACGAACTTTTTAGACTGGCGCCACAGCTTGCGTTCAGCGCTTATATACGCTGGCCTCTAAATCTTGCCCTTTCTAACGCTGAAAAATACTGGACTCG
>DATHUN010000075.1:0-1689 GCA_035462205.1 Anaerolineales bacterium | reverse complement strand
AGGATGCGTAACAAAGGCGGTCCCCAGATGACTGTCATTACAAAAGAAAGCATCGCCAGGCTCAATACAAAGGCGGTCTTATTCATGAACGCGCCTCCAGCAGCGAGGTAATGCGGTCCATGTGGAGTCCATGTGAGCCTTTGATCAGGACAGCATCCTCTTTTGTGAGATTGACCTTTAACCAATCGATAAGAGGTTCAAACTCATTGAACTCAATAACCAGGGATTTTTTCATGCCGGCCCGGCGTGCTGCCTCGGCGATCAGGTGAGCGCGTTCGCCCAGCGTAAGCAAAACATTTGCCACCTGGGCAGCGCGCAATCCAACCATCTCATGTCCGCCGCGTTCGTAAGGGCCAAGCTCAAGCATATCGCCCAGTACAGCCACTTTGCGGCCCTCCAGCTCATCGAGCAGGTTGAGGGCTGCCAGCATTGATTCAGGCGAGGCATTATAGGTATCGTCAAGCAATAGCGCACCTGTCTGACTGCGAACCGCGGCGAGACGTAACTGTGTATGGCCCTGGTTCAATCCTTCCAAAATTTCCTGCCAGTTCATCCCTTCCACCAACCCCACGGCTGCCGCGCGCAAAGCTGTGTGAACAGAATGACGACCGATCAGTGGAATGCGTACATGCAACGTTTCGCCCTGATAGTGCAGGCGAAAGCGGATCCCCTCCAGGCCTAGTCCCACCACATTATCGGCCCACAGATTGGCTTCGCGGGATAAACCATAGAAGAAGACGCGTGCCTTGGTTTTTTCCTCCATTTGGCGGACCCAGGGATCGTCGAAGTTCAAAATGGCGACCCCTTCAGGAGCGGGAGGCAATGCTTGAACCAGTTCCGCTTTGCCGCGGGCGATGGCTTCCTGCGAACCAGCCCGCTCCGCATGAACCGTACCAACGTTAGTTACCACGCCGATTTGCGGCAGCGCAATATCGCAGAGGAATGCAATCTCGCCAGGGGTATAAAATCCCATTTCAAAAACAGCACGTTGATGGCCCGCGCTTAATCGCAACACGGTCAGCGGCAGACCAATTTCGTTGTTGAGATTGCCGGGGCTTTTCAATGTTCGATAGCGCGTGCTGAGAACCTCAAAGACCATTTCCTTGGTGGTAGATTTGCCCACACTACCTGTAATGCCGACCACTCGCAAATCCAGTTTACGGCGCCAGAAACGCGCGATCTGTTGCAGGGCAGTCACTGTGTTTTCCACACGCAGGCACAGCGGTGGGAGCAGATCCTCCCGGGGAAACGAATCGATCGATAGAACGGCGCGCAGGTCAAGGGTCCGGAAAGAGCCGTCCACGACCGCGTCCCGCTGGATTAAAGCAAAAGAGGCCCCGCGCCGAAATGCTTCCGCAATAAAATCATGCCCATCCACGTTTTCGCCGGGAATGGCGACAAATAGCGAGCCGGGAATCACCTGACGCGAGTCGATCACTGCTTCGGTAATGACCGTAGCAGCGATAGGACGAAAATTCGTCAGGGCTTCGAGTGCGTCCGCGAGGGTCAGCATTTATTTCGTTACCAGCTCCCCGCGGACAGCATCCGGTGGAATGTTGAGAAGGATGACCGTCTGTTCAGCAACTTTTGAAAAAACAGGAGCAGCCGTTTCAGAAGCCCAAATGGAGGTACTTGGTTTTTCAAGCCAGATGTACACCATGAATTGCGGATCATCGGTCGGTCCCCAGC
>DATHUN010000074.1:0-1767 GCA_035462205.1 Anaerolineales bacterium | reverse complement strand
AGGCTTGGGCGAAGGGAATAAGATCGCAAATTACCTTCTGCGACAGAGAATATTCCGCACTGCTTTTTCGATTGTTGGCACCATCGAGAACACTAACCCTTCGCAGCATGGCATGCGGGTAAGGGGGAACTGGATCCTAGGTGGTATTCGGGATATTCCCACTCTTATTAAACGCTATGACATTGGAATGATCTTGTCTACGATCCCGCGCCCGGAGGCTGAAAATGAGCATATCCTTGAGATTTGTCAGATATCTCACACGAGATTGATTTTTCTCGATGATCTCTTTTCGATGACGAATCGGCAAGTAACTCGTCCCCGCGGACAAATTGACAGCCAACTTTGGTCAGAAGGGCATTTGGAATATAAAGCTATGCACGATGTCGTAACCGGTCTTCCCAACCGTTACCTCTTACAAGACCGCCTGCAGCATACTCTCCAATACGCAAAACGTTACGGCACGCAATCAGCATTGGTCTTCATTGAGTTCAGTGAAATAACGAAAATTGACGAAAAATTTGGACACACGATAAGTGGTGAAGTTCTGAAAAATCTAGCCAAGCAACTTAAAAACTGCAAAAGGGAAAGTGATACCTTAGCTCGGGTTGGATTCGATAAGTTCGCGTTATTGCTGGAAAATTTACCAAGTGAGCGTGAAACAGAATTAGTGATTGGAAGAATTCGTGCCACGTTATTAAACCCACTTCAGGTCGCTCAGCATAAATTCTTACTTGATGCCCGAATCGGTCATTGTACATGCCAGCAGTCGTGTGATGTTTTTGAGAGTCCAGAAAAGGTTGAATTAATCCGATGCTTTGGTTGTGCGATGTCTAAAAGCACGACAAACGAACTACATTCAGTGAGTACATATGGAAACATTTTGGCAAAATAAAAACATTTTAGTAACTGGTGCGGGCGGATTTATTGGCAGCCACCTGGTCGAGCACTTGCTGAATCATGGTGCACACGTACGGGCTTTTATACGATACAACTCCCAGGGGGACGTTGGTCACCTTTCCGCCCTGGGATCTGAGGCGTTTTCTAAAGTAGAGATTATCGCAGGAGATTTGCGCGACTTGACGGCAGTAACATCCGCAATGCGCGATATCCATACTGTATTTCACCTGGGTGCGTTGATTGCCATCCCTTATTCTTACAGGCATCCTGCCAACGTAGTTGATTCGAACATACTGGGTACCATGAATGTGCTTCTTGCAGCTCGAGAGACTAAGGTCAAACGTGTTGTTCACACTTCTACCAGCGAAGTTTATGGAACTGCGATACGTGTTCCCATCGATGAAAGTCACCCTCTACAAGGGCAATCACCTTACTCTGCGAGCAAGATTGGCGCAGATAAGCTGGCTGAAAGCTTTTACTGCGCCTATGACTTACCAGTGGTGACAGTTCGTCCGTTTAATACTTACGGCCCGCGTCAATCAACCCGTGCCGTCATACCCACGATCATTACCCAGGCTCTAACTCAAGATGTCATATATCTCGGTAATTTGGATGCGACACGTGATTTGACCTACGTTTCTGATACTGTGGAAGGATTTTTATGTGCCGGGGAAGCACCAGAGGTAGAGGGAGGAACGTTCAATCTCGGTGTTGGCTATGAAGTAAAAATAGGCGAGCTTGCCCATCAGATCATTTCCTGTATTGGCAGAAAAGTTGAAATCCGGGTGGATTCTTCACGTTTGAGACCGCCTAAGAGCGAGGTGGGGCGGTTACTATCGGATAACCGCCTGGCAAAGCTCAGGTTGAACT
>DATHUN010000073.1:0-7642 GCA_035462205.1 Anaerolineales bacterium | reverse complement strand
GAAGGTGTCCGTCACGGGCATCGAGTCAAAGCTGCAGAGGATGTTGCCTTAGGCAGCCGCGTACGCGGTGTCAGCACACAGGGCGAATTGGTTGCTTTGATGGAAGCTGTTCAAGGGGAAGACGGTCAGCCCGCCTGGCAGCCGAAGAAAGTATTTTTCACCTCTGAGTAAAATGCCTAACTAAGGCCCGGACAATTCAACGCACATAGTAGCAGTCCAGTCGCTTATAATGGCTGGGCTTCCTGCCACCGCCGGCTCGGGCGGCCAAGACTACTATGAACCATTATTACTCTCTCGACAAAGTATCTTTGGAAAATTCCTGGCTGACCGTCGGCGTTTTTGACGGCGTCCATCGCGGTCACCAGCAGATTGTCAAAAGGCTTACAACAGGCGCGCACGAACAAGGCGTGCCTGCTATTGTTTTAACCTTCGACCCGCATCCGGCAAAATTATTCGGGCGCGGCGAGATCCGATTACTGACATTGCCGGATGAGCGCGCCGAGTTGCTCGCATCCTTCGGAGTGGATTTGACCATCACGCATCCGTTCAATCAGGATATAGCGAACACAACTGCAATTGATTTCATGCAACAAATCAAAAGCCATCTCGGTACAAGTCACCTTGTGCTTGGTTATGACTCAACCCTGGGAAAGAATCGTGAAGGCAATGCCGTGCGCTTGGCGGAAATCGGCCAGGGACTCGGATACACTGTCGAGGTGGTGCCCGCCTTGAGCGACGAAAGTGGCGTGATCTCTTCCACCGAAATTCGTAAGTTGATCGAGACAGGCAATGTCACTGAAGCCGCCCGGCTAATGGGACATCTCTACAGCCTGCATGGACCAGTCATTCACGGCGACGCGCGCGGCCGCACGATCAATGTGCCTACCGCCAATATCGGCTATTCCCACGACAAGATGATTCCAGCCAATGGGATCTACGCCTGCCGGGCATATTTGAACGGACAGCAATACCAAGCAGCCATCAACATTGGAATCAATCCCACATTCACACCCGACAAACAAATCCCAAATGTGGAGGCACACCTGTTGGATTTTCGGGGTGAGATCTATGGCGAGGATGTCAAGCTTGAATTTGTGGCGCGCCTGCGGGATGAGCTGCGTTTCGATTCGGTGGATAAATTGCTGGAGCAAATATGGAAGGATATTGAAGATACCAAAAGAATTGTAACTAGCGGCTGAGAAGCCGCTATTGTTTTATAATCTGCCAGACTTTTGTAGGGTGGGATACCCTGCGAGTACGATGTGCTATCCCGCCTCACGCACCGACTTCCAGAGGTTTGTAGAGGAGATTCCCATGCCTGAACGTGACATTTATCTGCTTTCCCCGCGTGCACTCAGCCCCGAAACGATCGCGGTGGCGTTTGCGAAAACCTCGCGCTCCCCTGAATCCTTTCGCGCCATTGCCGCTGAGCTAAGTGACGAGAAATCCGCCCAGTTCCACGAGAAGTGGGTGGTTGGTTACGGCCACGCCTCTGTGGCGGAGCATGCAGTGCTGCATATTGCCTTCGAAAATGTGTCGCGGCTGGCAATTGAAAGCATCGAAGGGAATCGATTGGCTTCCTACACGGAGAAGTCCACTCGCTATCAAAAATGGGGATCGGATGACTTCTTCGTTCCCTCCGAATTGGATGGGCATCCGCTTCGCGATGAGTATATTGAGACCATCCGTCTCCTCTTCCGGACCTATGCCGAATCGCTGGAGCCGGTGCGGAGTCTGGTCCTTGAGCATTTCCCGCGTCGCGAGAATGAAAAGGAGGAAGCCTGGGACCGCCGCATCCGCTCAAAATACGTGGACGTCTGCCGTTTCCTCTTGCCTGCCGCTTCGCTTGCCAACGTAGGCATGACAGCCAATGCACGCGTGCTCGAGAGTATGATCCGCAAAATGCTCTCGCATGAATTGAAGGAAGTACGCGAGATTGGCGAGAAGGTTAAGGAGGTGGCAAAAGCCGAAACGCCAACTCTCGTTAAATATGCCGATGCGGTTCCATATCTCAGTGAAACCATCCGCGAATTCAATCAACGTCCGCTGTCCATTGTCGATCGTAAATCGGATGATTGGTGTACATTGATCGATTATGAGAAGGATGGTGAGATGAAAGTCCTTGCCGCGGCACTCTATCGCTTTGGCGAAACGGCGTACGCAGATGCGATGGCTTATGTGAAAGGATTGAGTGCTACTGAGCTTCAAGCTCTGGCAGAATCTGTGTTGGGACGCTTAGGCAAATACGATGTGCCATTGCGCGAACTGGAATACTGCACCTACGTCTTCGATCTTGTCATGGATCAGGGCGCTTATGCCGAGTTCAAACGTCACCGCATAATGACGCAGACCCCACAGCGGTTGACCACGCGGCTGGGATATGCGACTCCTCGTTTGATAACCGAAGCCGGGTTCGGGCCTCGGTATGAGTCGGCTATGCAGGCCGCGGAAACAATGTTCGATAAGTTGTATGCGATCAGTCCAAGCCTTGCCCAATACGTTGTTCCTAATGGATATAATCGCCGCGTGCTGGCAGAGTTCAATTTGCGTGAGGCGTTCGCGTTCTGCCAGTTACGTGCTGCGGCAAACGCGCATTTTTCCATCCGGCGCGTTGCGCAACGGATGCATGAGGAGCTGTGCCATGTCCATCCGCTGCTGACAAAGTATATGAAACTACATGACGAAACCTGGAAAGGTGTGGAGGCAAATTATTTTACCGGTGTGTAGAATCAAAAGCGCAAACCCATGCGATGGGAGCCAAACCGTTTCTTACAACCTATCGTTTCGGCGCACTCCATAAGAGCGGACTCCCAATCTTCAAAGCCAAGCTCGATGCGGTGTCCCGGACTGACCTTCTGTATGGTGGAAAAAACGTAATGCAAGATAAATTCAGCCAGGTTTGGGTGGGCAGGATCGATGCTTATGCCGGCAAAGTTTTTCCCACCAGGCCGCGTGCGATATGTATATTGACCAATTCCTACCACTTGATTGTCAGCGCTATAAATTGCAAACCGTTCGCTGTGTGCACCGCCTGCAGCCTCGAATAATCTTCCGAAAAGCGGCATGATCGTGGGAACTCGAAAGCGCGCTTCTGTCACCGGCTCATAGTGGGTGATATGTTCAGGGGTGACATGTTGTGCAAATTCAAATCGGGTCTTCCAATCCAATGGGCTCAGAGATTTCAGTTTATATCCCGCGGGTAAAGATTCAGCTGCAACAGGGGTATCACTTTGAAAGTGATATTCTGAGGATTGTTTGAACGGCTCGAACCCCAATTCCTTGTACAAATTGAATGCCGGATCATTCCCGGCAACTACATCCAGAAAGGCAAGTTTAGCTTCTCGGCGGCGGAGCTCTTTCAATGTAGCTTCCACCAGCCGACGGGCAATGCCCCGGCGTCGATAGGCTGGCAGCACCGTCACGTTGGCGATATACCATTCCGGTTCATTTCGCTGCCGCATGTAGTTGATCAAACCGACCGGTTTCCCATCCTCTTCTTCGATAAAACCACACAGGATATCGCGAAACAAAGGCACGAAGGTGCGCATGATCTGCAGAATCGGCCACAGCCGTTTTGCGCCATTCACGCGGTCGATCATCCCCTGGATATCATCCTCCTGGATGCTCCACTCCGGGTTTTCAGGATATTTAAACCCATCGATGACAAGCGCATTCATAAGATCAATATCTTGAGGAAGTTGGAAGGGTCGAATAGTCACGGGTTCATTGTACTGCCATTGATTCTAAAATGGCTGTCCATTGTGAGATAGCTAGCCGTTTGATTCTTAGATTTGTGCTGTATACTGACGCATTAGACCAGCTTGGAAACAATCGCCAGTAGGATACCGCCAGCAATCACGCTGCCTAATTGCCCTGCTGTGTTGGCGCCCATGGCATGCATCAGGATGAAATTATCCTGATCCTCTTCATTGGCAACCTTGGCCGCGATCCGTCCCGCCATAGGGAAGGCAGAGATTCCCGCCGCGCCGATCAATGGATTGATTGTGTAACCGCTTAATGTGGCCATGAGTTTTCCGAACAGCAAGCCGGCGACAGTGTCCAGCACAAAGGCAATCAATCCCAAACCAAGAATTTTGATAGTGGCAAGGTTGAGAAAATTGGTGGCGCCCATTGTTGCACCGATTGCTAAACCGAGGAATAAGGTTGCGATATTGATAATCTCATTCTGAGCGGCTTTGCTTAACCGGTCGACGACACCGGATGCTTTGAGCAGGTTGCCGAGCATCAGCATGGAGATTAACGGCGTTGCTTCGGGAACAAGCAGACCCACGACGAGGGTGAGGATCATCGGAAAGAAGAGCAATGCCTTTTGTGAAACGGGTCTAGGCGCATACTCCATACGGATCAGGCGCTCTCGTTTTGTCGTCAGCAGTTTCATCAGCGGCGGCTGTATGATGGGAATCAGACTCATATACGAGTAAGCGGCGACCGCGATCGGGGCGAGCAATTCGGGTGCCAGCTTGGTTGCCACAAAAATGGACGTCGGTCCATCAATTGCACCGATGACACCGATCGAAGCAGCTTGATTGAGCGGAAAGCCAATCCCGATCGCCAAAATCAATGTGCCAAAGATTCCAAACTGTCCTGCCGCGCCGAGCAGTGCCATCTTTGGCTGGGAGAGCAGCGGACTAAAATCGATCATCGCCCCTACGCCGACAAAAATCAGTAGCGGAAACAATTCGGTCAAGATACCGGCTTTATAGAGCACGCCCATCATACCTTCGGCGGCGGTCATCCCCGCCAATGGAATATTGGCAAGCAGACAGCCAAATCCGATAGGCAGTAACAAGACCGGTTCCATTTCCTTGAAGATCGCGAGATAGAGTAATATAAATGCAACGGTGATCATCACTGCATTACCCCAGGTGAAATGTAAAATACCTTTAAGTAACTCCGGAAGCAACTCAGCAATGTTCATTCGAATCTCACCAAAGCCTGTTTATGGGCTATTGTCTGCCCGACGGCCACCAGCACGTCAGCAATCTTTCCGGAGCGCGTCGAGCGAATACTATTCTTCATTTTCATTGCCTCGATAATGAGCACAACATGGCCGGCTTCGACCTGTTCTCCGTTCTTTACGAAGATTTCAACAATCGTTCCGGGCAGAGGAGCGATTAGTTGCTTGACGTTCCCGGTTGTGTTTATTGCCGGCTTCGGCATTTCCTTGATCTGGAAATCCTTCTCCACTTTGAATGCATTCGGCTTGGTTTCCTGCTCTGGGTGGACCTCAAACCGTTCGCCATTTACACTGGCAATGACCGGTCGCGCTTGGATATCTTCAACCTCCACCTCGTACGATGTCTCTGCAATTCTGACGATGTACTTCATCTTTTACCCTACCTTGTATGGCGGACAGGCGTCCCTTTTTGATAAAGCTGTTTGGTGCGCATGCCTAATTGCCAGGCGGAGACCAGCGCGGCTGGTGGTGTCGACATGGGATACACATGCGACGCCTGCTGATCTGCCAATGCGATCGCCACCGCAACGGCTGCGGCTTGAGCCTTGATATCGCGATCGATCATCGATCGCGTCTCGGATGAGTCTGTATCGCTGGCACCAGGTGAAGACCAAATGTCCTTCTCTGCCATCAGATTGGTAAGCAGAGCCATCATCCACCACAATAGGAAAATCGCAGCGAAGACCAGTCCCATGCTGACAGCCGTGATTTCAAGTGCTAGGGGTATGTTGCTCATACAGGGATATTCCCATGCTTACGCGGTGGCGCAGGTGCATATTTATCCCGTAATGCCGATAGCGCCGCGATAATCTTTTGGCGTGATTCGCGCGGTTCGATAATGTCATCTACATACCCTGTACCCGCCGCATAGTAGGGATTATTGAACTGTTCGCGATATTCGTTTGCGAGCTTCTTTCGTTCGGCAGCCGGATCTGCCGCCTTTTCGATTTGCTTCTTGAATAAAATATTTACCGCACCTTCCGCCCCTAACACGGCGATCTCAGCGGACGGCCAGGCATAGGTGACATCCGTTCCCAGATATTTGCTCGACATGACTACATACGCACCGCCATACGCCTTGCGCGTGATAATACAAATCTTCGGGACCGTTGCCTCGGAATACGCGTAGAGAAGTTTTGCCCCATGACGGATGATGCCGCCGTGTTCCTGAGCGACGCCGGGCAGAAATCCCGGGGAATCGACGAATGTTACAAGCGGGACATTGAAGCAATCGCACATGCGGACGAAACGCGTCATCTTGTCTGCAGCGTCGATGTCGATCACACCGGCCATGATGGCGGGTTCCTGTCCTACAATGCCAACGCTGTGACCGCCGATGCGCGCTAGCCCAACAATTGCATTACGTGCCCAGCTAGGCTGGAATTCAAAAAATGTACCCTGATCGATGATCCGCTCGATGACCTGGTGCATGATGTATGGTTCGGCCGGATCGAGCGGGACAACACAGTTTAGCCAATCATCCATAGGAGGCTGATCCCTACGAGGTAGCTCGTAAGGCGGGTTTTCAACATTGTTCGAGGGCAGATAAGAAAGGAAGGTCCGTACCGTTACCAATGCTTCCTGCTCGCTCTGCACACTGATATGTGCCACGCCGCTGATCGACATATGTACATCTGCGCCGCCCAGCGATTCGGCGTCAATGACTTCACCGGTCACGGCTTTGATCACCTCCGGTCCGGTCAGGAACATAAACGAAGATTTCTCTACCATGATGACTAGATCCTGCAGGGCAGGGGAATATGCTGCGCCGCCAGCGCAGGGTCCAAGCATCACTGCGATCTGGGGGATCACGCCCGAGTATTGCGCGTTGCGCCGGAAGATTTCTGCATATCCGCCCATGGAGCGGACGCCTTCCTGAATGCGGGCACCGCCTGAATCGATGAGCGAGATGAACGGCACCCCGTTGCGGACCGCCAAATCCATCACGCGGCAAATCTTGTGCGATTGCATTTCGCTTAATGTGCCGCCATAAATCGTAAAGTCCTGGGAATAGAGATAGACCGTCCGCCCGTTGATCTGTCCGTAGCCGGTAATAACACCGTCGCCATAATATTTTTCGTTGAGCAAGCTCATCTCGTCGCCTTGATGCGTGATGAACGGCTCGATTTCGTTGAATGTGCCTTTATCGAGCAATAACTCGGCACGTTCGCGTGCTGTCAACTTGCCTTTTGCTTTTTGTTTTTTAATTCGAACTTCTCCGCCACCTTCCAATGCTTTTGCACGGACACGACGAAGCTCGAGAATTCGTGGATCTTCCTGAGTCATGCTTTATCCTTTTTAGTGAATATTTTCACAAGAATAAGTATAGCATTGGCTGGATGCCAAGCCAGTGATGGAAGGCATAAAGCGCATGGGATAAAGCGCCACTTCTATTGTGATAGTTCGCCCCTATGCACCTGATTGGATCGTATTTTGTAAAGATTTGGGTCCCCTTTGGATCTCCCCCATGTGTTGAACTACCAGACCTACACAGATTTGAGGATTGCAGAATTAAACTTTTTCGTCATAAGCAGAACCAATATGACTCGAGAAAGAACAAGTCAGGCGAGAACACTGCGAAACGCAGCTTTCATGTTATGTTATTTTTAATACCGTCCGTGGCTTCCCTCTAACCTTTGATCAACATAATTTCGCTTTGGGGTT